>WRDV01000105.1 GCA_009779655.1 Dehalococcoidia bacterium | reverse complement strand
GGAGGAGTTGCGTTTCTCTGTTTACAAATTAATGCACAGGAGTGGCAACCGTAGCATTTTTTCAGGTCAATAATCATTCCGTATCTCATAGTTAACTCCTACTATACTATACTTTTTCAATTCTGACGCGGGCGACATTTGATGTTGCTCCGTTATCAGCCAAAATAAAAGGAGGTTGGTTATGAAGCAGCTGGTTGTAATTAGCACCCCTATTCACAATAGCGGGATTCATAAATTTACTGAACCATCCATAATTACCGGGAAACCCTACCGCGTCTGGGTGTATCAAGCTTGTGACAAAAACGTTACCCTCCACTATTGCTGTAGGATAGCCGTTTTCAGTATGCTGGGATATGACCCTTATCCTATCGCCGTTTTTGATGCCTTTCCTGCTCGCGGTTTCCGGATGCAAATGTATATTTGCGCCACCCGGATCATATGTGTCAACCATCTCCTGCAACCAGATGTTGGCATCCACTGAGCCTACACTGAGGTTTCGCATTGTCGTCTTCCAGTTGCATGCAAGCAGGTCATATCTCGAGTTATACTCGGTAACAGGAGTTTTGGTATCAATTAGCCAGTTGTCGACCCATTTTGGCAGCGCTTCCGCATCGTATTCATCCCATAGTGGTTTATCATTAGCCGTTGTCCAGCCGAGAACTGTGTCAAGTTTTTTTGGATTTCCTGATAAATCGGTAATCGTAGAATTATCAATGCACCACCGTACATTTTTCCCCGCCGCGTAATCCTGCCAGTTATAAAGTGGCAAACGCCTTCCAGGATACGGATTATAGAGATACGTATATGGTGCGGGTGTTGGACTGCGTCTGCCGCTATAGTCGTTATAAACATAGTTATAATCGTAACACGCAGCGATGTCTTCTGGCCTCTCAATAATGGCTGGACCATTACTATTTTTAAACCACTCGATGCCTTTATTGTTGTCAGCCGCAAATGACTTAAGCGCAAGGTTAACAAGCTCCTCAATGGTAATATCTCTCCTAGAAACATCAATAGGAAATCCTTCCGGCTCAAAAGTGCTGCCAGCGGGACGGAGATTTCGAATAGTAGTATTAATGTTATTTATCTTATTTTCTACTATGGGCGCGTCATTAAGCATTTTGCCTTTTACATCTGACAGATAGTATGACAACTCCATCTGAAATTCAAACATCAGCTTCGTGTTATAGGTTGGTTTTACTACGGCCGGTCTGAAAATCAATGAGTTATGAGTAATAGTATCTACATCATACGCCGTAGCTATAGTCTGACCGCTTTTATATTGACAACGCTCTAATTGAGCATGCTCAGGTATGATTATATCACAGTAGTATGTCGGTTCGTCCAAATGGTAAGCTACACTAAAACAAAATGGGATTTTACTCATAACATCTACGGCTAACTCCCTGCAAGTGTTGCCCATAAAAATATTGCCGCCATGAGTAACGCATACTTTGGGCACATTATCAACGTAGTATTTCGCATTATTGCGAATAGCATCGTAGTTCGCACCGTTTATATTAAAAATCGCGTTTGGATAAAATTGCAGGTGCAGATTGTTAATGTCAACACGGCCTCTATATCTGTTTCTGAACGCACTGGTGTAATATGTGTATGGATTCAAACAAGCCATGCCATCGTTATGATGCGCGTTGAGTGCTCCATTATAAATACAAGTGTTATTCAAAAGAGTACCTACACCCATTTGAAAATTAACTCTTTGGCGCGTAATAATTATAGAACCGGGCACGCCAATAGCTCCTAGAAGCATACTTATCATATCTGCCGCTATGTAGGCACGCTGTCCCTGAGCGCTGTTGCAGCCGCCCTTACCGACCCCGATTACAACAGGGCGGTAAGGCAAATTCATATCTTTCATCCTTTGTGTAAAACGGTTTTTTACATGCTGCGGCAGATCACTATCGCCGGTTCTTGCCCCAATAAGAGTAGAGTTCTTCACTGTTGATGCCGCAATAAATTCTCTTGCGATGCGCTTAATAGTTTCAGCAGGGATGGTTGTGAGATTTTCCGCCCATGTCAACATATCGCCGCCGTTCGGATTAACTGCTGTAGCTTCCCTAAGCAGCTGAAAAGCGGTTTTCACCTGATATGTGATACTGTCTATCGTTACTGTACTCGATGCCGAGCCGATATATATATTATTAATATTGCTTGGAACACCTACTTTTACAGTACTGCCTGCGGAGGTAGCCCAAAGTCCTGCCTGAAAGTCAACATGGCTATACGGCTTTGCGGCAGTTAACTCTGGAAAGGTCGGGTCATTACAATCCCACATTAACGGTTTACGACTGCTAGCGCCGGTAAGCGCGATTGCGTCTGTAACGGCTGGGATATAAAACGGCTGCCCATAACCGAAGCCAGAGTCACTGCTATTGCCGCCGGCAGTCATCCCCTCTCTCAAAAGATCACCATGATACGGTTTACCCGGGTTCCAAAGGATTAGATACGGAGCGTTAGAACGCAGTTTCACAGCTTCAATATCAAATACTCCG
>WRDV01000104.1 GCA_009779655.1 Dehalococcoidia bacterium | reverse complement strand
GTAGAATCTATGGAAATCTATGGTTTTCGAGGTTGCAACAGAGCTTTTTTGCTGTTGTTCCAACTATCGCAGTCGATATTTCATTGGAAAGCCACTTTTTTAGACCATTATTCAACAGGCCCCATATATGTCCGTTTATTCATTTCCTAAGTAATATTTAGTGCCGGAGTAATAACATATGTCCTGAAGTAAAGGCATACTCTCAGCTTGGAGGTTAAAGCAGCCAGAAATGGACCGCTGTATACACCAATGCATCCCATACCTTAAGACATGGAGATGACAAAGACGCACTAACGTTAGTTTTGAGAAAATTCTATTTCTTCATACCGAGAATATTTGTTCAGATAAGTGGACTAGGCAACGTGGAATAACATATAATAGCTTTGGAGTTAGCTGTACATTATTTTGGCTGCACCTATGAATTCAGGAATAGCGACATGTCACTTGTAGAACGCATTACTAAGCAGCGCTTGGATAAGCTTGGCGGACTGCGCGCTCGCGGCATCGACCCATATCCGGCGCGCTGCCGGCGCAGCCATAGCAATGCTCAAGCCGTTGCTTTACTGGAGAAACAGGAACAAGAAAGCGTTGAATCTATTGAGATTTCAGTAGCAGGACGCATCACGGCTAACCGTGACATCGGCAAGTTGTGTTTTATCAATATCACAGACGGTAGCGGAGGAATACAACTTTTCATTAATAAAGCTCTGCTTTCTGAGGAGAGCATCACACTGCTTAAAGACATTGACATCGGCGATTTTATAAGCGCGACGGGTAAAGTCATTCGCACACGCACAGGCGAGCCAAGCATTGAAGCAAAACAACTGACACTGCTTTCAAAAAGCTTACAACCGCTGCCTGAAAAATGGCACGGTTTGCAGGATACTGAAACGCGCTATCGCCAGCGCTATGTGGACCTTATATCAAACTCAGGAGCAAAAGAAATCTTCCGCAAGCGCAGCCGTGTCATAAGCGCCATGCGGCGCTATCTTGACAGCCATGGTTTTCTTGAAGTTGAAACGCCAATTTTACAGCCATCCGCAGGCGGGGCACTGGCAAGACCGTTTATTACGCACCATAATGCGCTGGACTGCAATTTCTACCTGCGTATCGCCCTAGAATTACACCTAAAACGCCTGCTTGTCGGCGGCTTTGATCGCGTATATGAAATCGGACGCGTATTCCGAAACGAGGGCATTGACACGCGCCATAATCCGGAGTTTACACTTATGGAGTGCTATCAAGCATACGCTGACTATAACGACGTTATGCATATGGTAGAGGAAATGCTATCCGACATAGTGAAGGAAGTAACAGGAGATTACAAAATTCCCTTCGGCTCAAATCTGCTTGACTTCACTCCGCCGTGGCCGCGCTTGGACTTACGCCAAGCCATACTGGATAAATGCGGCATAGATTATGACAAGTTCCCGGATGCCGCCTCATTGGCTGCCGAGATGCGGCGACATAATATTGAATTTGACCCGTCTCGCGATCGCGGGCGGTTGATTGACGACCTTTTGTCTACATTCGTTGAGCCGACTTTAGTTAATCCTGTGTTCCTTATAAACTACCCTATCGACATGTCTCCATTAGCCAAAAACAAACCGGGGGATGCCCATACTGTAGAACGCTTTGAGGCTTACGCCGGCTGCACGGAGATTGCCAATGCTTTCAGTGAGCTGAATGACCCTATAGAACAAGAACGCCGCTTCGCCGGTCAGTTACAAGACCATACTAATACCTATATAGCGCGCACTGAAGAAATTGAAACCATGGATGAGGACTTTATTACGGCGCTTGAATACGGCATGCCGCCGACCGGAGGATTAGGCATTGGCATTGACCGCATTGTCATGCTGGTAACAAACCAGCTTTCCATACGAGAAGTAATTCTATTCCCCACGCTAAAAGAAAAAGAGGCGCAGACTGCCTGCCGAGGCAAAGAATAATCTATGCTGGATATTAAATTTATTCGCGAAAATGTGGATATCGTGCGTCAAGCGCTGGCAGCGCGGCACGACAATGCGCCTCTGGACGAGATATTAAAGCTTGATATCGAGCGCCGCCAGAAAATCGTGGAGCAGGATGAACTCCGCCGCGCAAAAAAAGAAGCCGCCCACCGGAGCCGCGGCGAGTCCTCAGATGACGGACGCGAACTGCGCGACCGCGTTAAAGCTGTTGATGATCGACTGCGCGACATTGACGCCAAGCTCGTTGATCTACTGCTTCAAATCCCCAATATACCGCACCATTCCGTACCTTTAGGCGACAGCGAAGATGACAACATTGTGGAGCGCTACTGGGGTGAACAACCAAAATTTGATTTCACGCCAAAGCCGCACTGGGATTTATGCGAAAAATTAGACATCATTGATTTTGACAGGGGCGCTAAGCTGTCCGGCACACGCTTTTATATCCTGAAAGATTTAGGGGCGCGCTTAGAACGCGCTGTCATTAATCTCATGCTGGACATGCACACCCGTGAAGGCAACTACCGCGAGATTTATCCGCCTTGGATGGTCAAGCGCGACATTATGACCGCTTCCGGAAATCTGCCCAAATTTGCTGAGAACCTTTACCACGATGATATAG
>WRDV01000103.1 GCA_009779655.1 Dehalococcoidia bacterium | reverse complement strand
TTCTTTGAGCCGGGTTATACTTATGCGCATGACATAATCTCCTTGTCGAACAAATTGAATTAACTATGCAGAGGCCGTATTGGGCGGTTTAATGCGGTTGTTCTCGTCCACATATAAGATTTTGGGAGTGCGCAAGAGGGCTTCTTCCTCACTCATCTGGTGATATGTAAGAATAATAACTATGTCGCCTGGCATGGCTAGTCTGGCAGCCGCGCCGCGTAGTTCTATTTGGCCCGATTGTCCTCTAATAGCATAGGTAGTAAAGCGCGCCCCGTTATTCACATTGAGAATATGAACCTCTTCGTGAGGCAAAATGTCGGCCTGTTGCAATAACTCAGGCGCAATGGCCACGCTGCCTTCGTAATCAAGTTGTGTTCCCGTAATGCGAGCGCGGTGTATTTTGGAGTAAAGCATGCTTCTCATAGTGAACTCCTTTCGTAATATCTTAGTGTGAGCGCGATATTTGTTGTCGCAACTGGCAAGCTAACGTTTATAATACACATCCCAAAATAAAAATACCTCCGCCGAAAAACGGAGGAAGTACAATGCCATATCTACCGCCGTCTCGGTCATAAAATCCAAGCGACTTACTACCATTATATCGGCACCTAAACATTGCAATTTGTATAGCGCTCTAGTACGCCATGCGGCTTTCTGTTAACCAACACGGCATTGCGGTGTAACGCTTCCTACGCAATAATTATTGTCTTGTCAAAGCGCTCGGCGCCTACATACACAGGTCGCCTGCATCTTTTAATATAATTTTAGGGAAGTGATTTGTCAAACGCAGCGCTTGTTCTTAACGCGTAATGTATCTTGGAAAGGAGCCATCTTTTACGCGCTCCATGTTTTGGTTGCAAATAATGGCTTTAGTAGCGCGGGACCTACTTTGCAATGAGAAGCATCTATCATAAGCTTGTGCAAACCGGTGCTAGCTGTCTGTGTTTAAATCATGCCACAACTCATCGCAGAAAGCTTTGTCTATTCCAACAGTCTTGCCGGCAAATATTTCTGTGTGCAATGGAGTGATTGAAATATAACGATGCTCAATAGCCCAAATATCGGTGTTATCCGCATGCTTGCGCTCTAATTTATGCCGTATAAGCCAGTAGTACTCGCGCCTGCCGTCAGTGCCTGCTTGCGCCGTGTCCAAATGTGTTCTATGCGCCAAATTTGTAACAATAATACCGCGCATCAGCTCAAAAGGCTCGGCCGGCAGATTAACATTAAGGAACAGCTCTTGAGGTAACCTGCCATCGGCAATACGTATAGCCAGCAATGTAGCCAACTTGCCTGCAATGGACAGATTGGATAACTGCATAGCCTCAACCGACATGGCAACTGAGGGCAAGCCTTTCAAATATCCTTGCAAAGCCGCACCTACTGTACCGGAAATGAACACATCATCACCAAGATTTTGTCCTGAATTGATGCCGGAAAAAACCATTCTAGCTTGTGGGGCTAGCTTATCCAACCCCAGTATGACGCTGTCGCCGGGTGATCCCTCCACGGCGTAAGTATCTATGTTTGTGACTATGGGTGCTGCTATACGCAACCGCAGCGGCACACGCAGGGTGATAGACGTTCCTGTTGCGCTTTGCTCGCGGTCAGGCGCCGAAACTACAACTTGTTGTACCTCAGATAACGCCTGTGCCAATGCGCGCAATCCCGGAGCAAAAATGCCGTCATCATTGGAAAGAAGAATCATAACAGCAGTTTAACATATCAAGACATTAAAATGGAAAGTTCCTAAAATGCATTGAAATGTGTGCTTAATCCGCTTGTAAATGGCTTCAACATAAATACTTCCTGCGGCTGATCAAGCGGCGTGCTGTCCAGAAATAGGCTGCCTCGTTCTTTATACCCCAGTTTCCTGTAAAAATGCTGCGCTTGCTCGTTAATCTGCGTCGATGTCATTACCATTTTGTAACCAAGCTCGCGCATTTCAGCTTCCCAAAGTAGCATCGCTTGCCTGCCGTATCCTTTCCTGTGGTAAGCGTTGTCAATGTATTACTTAGGAAATGAATAAACGGACATATATGATAAAGGGTGCTAACATAAGTGTATGGAGGAATACGATTTTGGCAGTTAAATATTAGGGAGGAGTGTGGCTAACTATTTAGTGCCGGAGTAATAGATGAGTGTGAGAAAGGGAGTGTTATCCCATATCAAGTTGTATCGCATGATACCGATGGGTTTGCCGTTAACTCTTATAACATAGCCGCGCTTATCACGGGCTTTCAACTCAAACTCACGCTCACACAAATGCTCATCAAGCGTAAACCAAAACTCTTTATCAGCTTTTGTTACATAACGCACTTCTAACATTGACACACTACTTAGCAATGCCACTTGAGTTTTGCCGGATTAGTCTCGTTAATTACAGCAATGGCATGGAGCGCATTGGTGTAATCAAGGCATACCTCTTCAGCAATTTCGGCATATACATCGCATTTTGCATCAAAGCCAACACGATCATAAGCCACTGCCGCCGCTGCGTAAAAATACAGACCGAGCGAATGCGTTAATGTATGCACAACCGCAGAACCCTGCCCGATGGCTCTTGCCGCTGCTTGTGCAGTTGGGTTATCTTCAAGCTCGCGTGCGGCGGCGTGACACTCATTGAGTATAATA
>WRDV01000102.1 GCA_009779655.1 Dehalococcoidia bacterium | reverse complement strand
GCGGGGCCGCTGTTAAGGTCTGCGATTTCATGGTAGCGTTCCATTACGGCCTGTATGACCTGTTCACCGATTTTGGGAGGATTTACGGGTTTGACGAGGGCTCGGATATCGCGTGCGAGATTTATGCCGAAGGCGAAATGCTGGTGCCCCATGGAGAGGAATCCTACAACGCAGTAACATATGGCGGCATGGCCCTGCAGGGTTCAGGCATGATGGCAGCGCAGGGCGGTATCTACTATATGTTCAAGCGTGTGGAGGAAGTGTACTTTTACACCTCTAATACTAATAATGCTAATGAGACCTACACAATATATCTGTGCGCGCTTACTAGTAACGCTGAAATAGGGTTACCTTTCGAAGATATTCCTGGTGTAAAGTGGGGACCAGTAGGAACTGATAACAAGAACAGCAAAAATCTTGTACAAGCAAAAGTTATTGATATGCCAGACAATTTTGTTTCCGTCACGGCGATTGGGTTGTGTGATGTTGACTGGCAAGCGTCAATAAATGGCAGGGAGCTTGGGCGAGTGCGTATAGTTTCGGCCAATAAAATAACAAATCCATCTTCATTTGAGGCGGTGGCGAAATATGACAACACATATGGTCACCGAAGGCCAGATACTACCAAGGACGTAGCGAAGAGGGTCAGCCTGAAACCCGGCATGTACGATTCTCCCAACCTCAAGGTGGTCGGCGAACACGGGAATTTCTGGCTGGCACATGTTTGGGAGAGGTGGGATTCTTTTCCGCTTTTTAGAAAAACGGTATTAAGGTTTGTGGAGAAAAACAAGGCAGGCAAAACCGACCCAGTTGAGAAGCAGAACATTTCTAAAGTAGTGTGGCCGGTAAAGAACGCTCATAACTGTAGTAGTAATTGGGGTTGGCGTCATCTTAGTGAAAAAGATCCAGTAAGATTTCATTTAGGCTCTGATGTAGGAGCTGCTAACGTTGATGCTCTCGCTATAATGGATGGTGTAGTGGTCTTGCGCGGCTATTTTGGTGCAAGAGGCTATACAATTGCATTAGAGCATAATGTAGCAGGAATCGGAAAGTTTTACACCCTTTATCAGCATTTGCAGAATGGTGGGAGGCCAGCTATGGATACAAAGATCAATGCCGGAGATCCCGTTGGGATAGTTGGAAATAGCGGTGATACCAATGTGCCTTATGACTATCACCTACATTTCGAATTAATGAAAACTCTCCCCAATCCCAGCACCTTTTCAGGGCAGACCACAACAGCGCAGACAATAAATCCATTATCAGAATATTGCGGACATGATACGAGAAGCGTGGAGAATTATCTTAATCCGAATCCGTTTTTCAAGTGGAATTTAGAAAAGCAAAAATACGAATTCAGCACAACATTCGGTTGGAATTATGATGAGCCAGATCCAAATAGTACATTGCCAAAATTTTGCAGTCATCATACTGATTACAGAACACATTCATAACAAATTGAGAGGTTTTTACACATGAAAAAAGTATATTTAGCGCTATTGATTTTATTGTTAGCTTTGAGTGCTTGCAACGCTACGCCCAAGCCAAAAGATGAAGCAAGCAATTTTACAAGCCAACCATCCACAACAAGCATCATCGCACTCACTTTTTATCCTCCAGAATTAATAAAAGTGGCACCTGAGAGTGATTTTGATCTTGCTTATCACTCCTATATACCTAAATATAGAGCGATCTATAATGTGATTCATGGCGAGGTTTCAGACTTATTTGATCATGCGAGATCAAATGAATTTGAGGATTTGCTGACTTCAAAGCATATGGTCAATGGGATATACGTCGAAAGTGATGAGATGGATACGGTTACGGCGGTCAAGTTCTTCAATATTTCGCGGGAAGATTTTGAGGAAGCTATAAGAAGAGAGTGGGATTGGAAAGTGCAGTATGCCCTAGAACGAGGTATAGAAATAGAGCTAGATGATGAAGGCTGTGAACTCCCCAACCCCGACATCATCTACACCTTTGACAACGAGATAATCAATGCACATTACCGGAGGGAAAACCCAGTGGTGCCGGACTGGCTGAAGGAGGCAGCGGAATAGTTGCTATTACAGGATGAGAGCGGGGCCGCTGTTAAGGTCTGCTCATGGTAGCGTTCCATTACGGCCTGTATGACCTGTTTACCGACTTTGGGAGGATTTATGGCTTTGAGGGGTCGGATACAGTCGGGGACGGTATCAGCTTCTATAGCGATGCCGAAATGGCCGTGCCTGTTGGTGATGAAATAATGCCGCTCAGCGGCGGCGGTATGATGTCGTTTAGTGGTAGCAGCAGTATGGCAACGCAAGCGGCCGGAGGCATAGTAATCTCGCCCACAGGCACACATGCGGATCAAGTGAATTTATTTCACAATAAAATTGTGGGCAATGAAAACAAAGCAAGATTAATTGCGTCATTTAGCTGTTCAGAAATGTGGAATGATATTGAATGGAAAAATTCCTGCACACAAAAACATCTCACAATGACCACTAAAAAGGAAGACAGCAATCTATATATTAATGAAGCTACCATTAAAGCCAATGGGGAATGTAACCTTTCAGTGACAGCACGGCTACTAGACCTGTTCTAAAACCCTAGCTCGTAGTTATAAAGCCCGCAGACGAGAGAAAAGCGAAGCAGGTGCCTGCGTTGCTTATTGCGGTAGCGGTACTGGAAGATTTTGAAGCG
>WRDV01000101.1 GCA_009779655.1 Dehalococcoidia bacterium | reverse complement strand
AGGGCTTGTCTGCCTTCATCGGTGAGTTTGGCATATATACCGCCGCTAGAGCCACCGGTAATTTTTTCAACTAGGGGAGACGGAGCCAAACGGTTCATAGCATCGACCCAAAGCCAAGCGTTACGGTATGTTATCTTCATAACGCGTGAGGCAGCAGCAATAGAACCATGTTGCTCAATGTGTTCTAGTAATAAGGCGCGTCCTCCGCCAATATAAAGCTCCCCGTCTTTTTCAAGCCAAATACTCCCTTGGGTACAGTACCCTGCTTTTGGGTGACGACCGAAGCGTGAAAGTTTTAGACTGCCAGATTTTGATAACTTTGTACTGTCCACTGAACTTTTCTCCTGCCAATTGTTTGCTTATGTTATTGTGTGCCCAACCATCCGTCAATCAATGAGATTAGACGGGTAACAAATCCTTTTTCTCAAAAGTAGCCTTCAGCGTTATGGTAGCTTTGGTCTAACACCTCATTTGCTCTGTAAACAACAGCTCCGCTTCAATCGATTCGCTTTCTGCGTAGCCTGAATTGCCGAAGGGTAAAACAATCAAAGCATTGGCACTGCCTAATGCAACAGCAAAGCGGTTGTCACCAGTGAGCGGTTTGGCTATGTATCCACCATTTTCGTCTGGGTCTAGTTTCAGACGCACATAAAACTCAAACTGCGGCGACTTATTGATTGATTTGCTAAGTTTGGCACGTACGCGTCGGCGCAGTGGTACGGCGCACCCATACCAATGAGCGATTAGCGCTTTCACACACCAATCTATTGCACAGAAGGCGGCAAAAGGCGGGCCAGGTAAGTTGATTACTGGTTTGCCGCTAATGATGGATACAGCTACCGGAATGCCAGGGATAGAACGCACACCATGCTGATACCAGCTAGCCTTTCTGGACAGAAGCTCAGAAACAAAATCCTCGCAACCCATGGAAGAGCCGCCATTGATTAGCACAATATCGGCTTTGTCCAAGGCTTGATCCAAGGCTTTTTCTAGTTCCGCAGGGGCATCTTTGATAATCGGTAACTCGAACAAATCTGCTTGCCAACCTGTTAGAACAGACTGAATCATGATACCATTGGACTCGATATTCTGCCCGCGCATAGGAATTTGCCCACGAGGGATTAGTTCGCTGCCAGTTGGGATATAGTAGATTTTGGGACGAGAGGTAACCTTAAGCTGGCCTATCCCAGCAGCAGCCAATAAGTTTAGCTGGCATGGATTTACAGACTGACCTTTCAATAGCAAAGGTTCGTTTTCCTTCAGAGTAGCTCCTATGTGATTGATTAGCTGCCCTTGTTGAAGTTCTTTTTTGGGATTAATGCCGATGAGTTTGCCCTGTATATCAATAACAGCATCCTCAATTTGTATGACTGTATCAAAATCATCATCAAAATCATCACCCATATCGGCGGTAGCGTAATCGATATCTTCTCGCCAATTAGTGACATCGGGTAATCCATTCATAAAGTCAGCATAACGCACAGCTATACCATCTCTTTGGGATGAGCGACAGACTGGCAACGTGTTGTGTGAACTGAGATCTTCTGCCACAAAACGTCCCAATGCTTGTTCTAAAGCCACGGTTTCAAAACATGGGACGTGGTGCCATCTTTGCAGGAGGCGTGCGACAGTTTCTTCGCGGCTGGCGAATTTATCAGCGTTTAGATAAGCCTCATTCTTTGTTTTATATTTTGCCACTTTATGCCCCTGCAATAATTTTTGCCACTTGTGCATCGCTCATATCGTAAAGAAAGAAAGTTTTGTAGAAAAACTTAATCTCTTGTGCCAAAGTAGCGTAAGGCACAAGTTCCGGATAGAGATGGTGCAATGTCCACATTATGGTCAGGGGTTGTTCCACCGTGCGGTTGCCCCAGACATGAGCTATGGTTGGAATAACATAGATGGCATCATTTTTTAAGGCATTAATCCCACTATAGCGGCTGTCTGCTTTCATGTCGGCAATTTGTTGCGCATCGCTAACAATCATCACATCTGGATTCCAAAGCAGTATATCCTCAAATGTATATGTAAAGCTTTCAGTTGTGCGGCCATTATTGGTTACACTAATACCGCCGGCTTGTGTAATCCACCATTCGGCAATAATATGTGGCTGACTAAAGGTAATTGGATTGCCGTAAAGTACTTTAAGGCGGTCTGTTCCTGATAGAGTAGCTGTTAAGCTTTGTGCTAAAGCCAATTTCTCGTCAAAGTAGGCTAAGTATTTCTCAGCCATATCTTGGCGGTTTAATACCTCTCCCATCAGATTGACGGCTATGGGAATGTCGGAAAGGTCTCTCCATTCCAGATAAATACAAGCAACCCCGTATTGTCCTAGAAATTCTGCGGTTGACTTGGTCATGGTGATGCAAACATCAGGTTTAGTTTGAAGGATAGTCTCAATTAATATCTCTCCATTTGCATCCTCATAAAGTGGGGCATTTAGAATCTGTGGCGCAAATTCATAATGCATGTCCCAGCTGCCGCTACTCTTAAAACGTCCCGGCATTTCGTTGAAGATTTTGCTGCCTTCTCCCATCAGTTCCACAAATGTATTTATGACGCCAATAGAACCTAGGGTGCCTATGCGGTTGATTTCCATTGGCAGTGTCACGACACGCCCTGCCATATCTCTGAAATTCCCAGCAGGATATAGCTAGGTCAAGAAGTAGGTATCCCAAAAGCCGTAAAAATCTCTCTTTGAGCCTTTGTCGGTGTGGAAGTAACTTCTCCATAACGACCGCTGAATTTGGTT
>WRDV01000100.1 GCA_009779655.1 Dehalococcoidia bacterium | reverse complement strand
GAGCGTATTTGCGAAAGCGAGGCAGTTATGAGTACAGAACAAGTTTCCATTGCCCAGCTCAGAAAGTGGGTTAGCAGTCTTGAAATCTCTGGCATTAAAAGTCTGATAGATGCGGTTCCAGCCTATGACAAGCGCGGTCTTTCCGCACTTTACCGAGCCGACCCATCCTATACAAGTACAGAACACAAGCTATCCGATGAGGAATTGGATGCTTTAATGGATAAATGGATGAAGCGCCCCATTGACTCACAAGAGGCATCCGAGGAGGAATGGAATGCTATAGAAGATGAATGGAAAGAGCGTCCTATTGGCTCAGAAGAGGCAAAATCAATCGCTAAATACTTAACAAAATACAATACTGTAAATCTTTTGGCTGGATATGATGTAACTGACCCGGATGATTACATGGGTTGGGAGGCTAGAATCGCTACGGATGACCGCTATTATGATAGCAAAGCCTTTTTTTCACTGGTATACGAAACATTTTTAGACACGCTATATCTCAATTTCGATAAGGCTGCGATGCATATCGTAAGCAAAAAATTTTATTTGAACCCTGATACTCCAGATGATATCGCTCGCCGCTTTCGGGCTTTTGTGGAGTCATCTAGCGCGCCTTTGCCCTTGCCGGAAACAAAGGATATTGCCAATAAAGTAGGAGGTCCGCCGCCTGAAGTTATTGAGCTATGGAGAAATAAGGTTCAAGAATATAAAAATAATGTTTCACATAAAAAGAGTGGGCTATATGCTAGAATGAATGTCCTTCTTGATGTTATGTCAGGCTTAGATATAGGGGAAATGCGTAAGAACAATACCAACTTTGATACTCACCTGAAACTAGCTGTCGCAGAAGATATCCCAAAAATGGAAGAACAATATCCTGAACTAAAACTAAAAGAAAACACGATTAGAGGATATAGAAAAGCAAAAGAAAACGTAATATACTCTACCCATGAAAAGCATTCACAGTAAATTAATCAACCGATTAATTACGTCTTTTATTATATCTTTTTAATATACCTGCCTTTTTTCTTTTATCACGCATTAAATTAATTAAAACCTTAATGTTTCAATTAATAATGTCAATAATTTATCCTCATAGACATAGTTAAATCTTATAAAATCTATTTATGAGGGAAAAAATGGAAACACAAAAAGATTTTCAAGAAAGATTTATCCGTTTACCGGAATTGCAGAAATTGTTGCCATTAGGAAAGTCAACCATCTGGGCAAAAGTCAAGCAAGGTAAGTTGCCGTCTCCAGTGAAAATTTCACAGCGTGTATCTGCGTGGAGGTACAGTGATATTGTTGCGTATATTGACAATTTAGAGCCGAAGGGAGGGAATGCGTAATGACAACACCCCATAAGCAGAATGACCCCCGAAGCACTGCAATGCTCGCAGGGGCCAAAAATCGAACAAATACTGTAGAAATACAATACCATGGGCTTGGCTCTGAAGTCAAGCTTAACGCGGAGGTGCTACTATGAACGCTGTTCTCGAATATGCTCTCATGCTGGCTGCCAAGGGTATACCTGTATTTCCGTGCAAGCCAGACAAAAGGCCGTATACACAGCATGGATTTAAGGATGCATCTACCGATCCCGAACAAATAAAAGCGTGGTGGGCTCAATATCCCAAGGCCATGATCGGAATGCCTACAGGTAAAGCTTCCGGTGTTTGGGTTTTGGATATTGATGCTGCTAAGGAAGGTGAGACGGTGGACGGATATGCTTCTCTGGAAGATTTGACAGCAAAGTATGGGCAACTTCCAGCCACGCGGAAGCATACGACAGGAGGCGGGGGAACACATTATCTGTTCTGTTATCCCAAAGATGGGCGGCGTATAGGCAACAGCGCGAAAAGGATGCCTCCTAAAATAGATGTTCGCGGCGAAGGCGGGTATATCATAGTACCCCCTTCCGTCAATGCCAGCGGAGGTGTCTATACAGTTAAGGATAAAACCTCCATTGCGGACACGCCAGACTGGTTGCTTGATCTTGTGTCACCATTGCCTGAGCGTGACAAGTCTAAGAATGCTACACCGGAAGGGCCATATTTTGAGAAATACCGTAAGCACTATCGTGAGGCCCATATCAAGCGTATAGCCAATCTTTCTGTATATGCTAAAACCGCCATCATGAGGGAGATTGAGGCATTGGCTTCTTCCATACCCGATATGAACCGTAACGCTAACCTGAACAGTACGGCTTTTGCTCTTGGGCGGTGGGTGGCTGGTGGAGAACTGCCAGAAGATGATGCACTGACCATGCTGTGCGATGTGGCTAACCTTATAGAATTGGATGTTGATGAAACTGCTAAAACCCTAGAAAGCGGCCTGTCTGCCGGAATGAAAGAACCTCGTAATACGCAGCGGCCTTCCGGGGAAACCTCCACAGACTCTACGGCTTTTGCCTACAAGGTATATTCCTGTGCAGAAATTCTGAATATTCCGCGTCCGCAGTGGCGCGTTAAAAATGTGTTGCCGGGAATAGGTCTGGCAGCAATATTTGGCCCTTCACGTGCCGGTAAATCCTTTCTGGCTCTGGATTTGGCTTTTGCTATCACACGAGGTGCGGATTGGTTTCAGTGGGAAACAGTTCCCTGTCCTGTACTGTACGTTAATCTGGAATCTTCCTGGGGTCTTCAGGGGCGGCTCAAAGCTTGGGCACAGGATACCGGACACACTCTGCCAGAAGACCTTCACTTCATTATTGAACCTCTTGATTTACAAGAGGGGGAGCATGTTCAGGGCATTATTCAGGCTGCACCTGGAAATGGCGTGGTCATAATTGATACCCTGAATCGTGCTACGCCGGGTGCTGATGAAAATTCAAGCCGTGATATGAGTAATATCATCAAGGCTGCTACCGAAATTCAAGCGGCAACCGG
>WRDV01000099.1 GCA_009779655.1 Dehalococcoidia bacterium | reverse complement strand
TTATCAAAGCGCGTATTGGCAATCTTAGTGCCTGCGCCTATGTTGCAATTCTCTCCGATAACGCTGTCTCCTATATAGGTTATATGCGGTATTTTAGTGCCCTGCATTACGATGCTGTTCTTAATTTCAACTCCTGCTCCAATACGGCAATTGTTACCGATTGATGTCGCTGAGCGGATGAAACAATGGGGACCGATGTCACAGTGGTCGCCTATTGCCACCGGTCCTGCGATGTAACTACCCGAGCGTATAATACTTCCCGCACCTATACGGCACGCTCCGTCAATATGTACGTTATCCTCGATGATGCCTTGATTGGCTGATGTTTGTTGCGATAGAAGCTGCGCGTTGGCATCAAGCAAATCCCAAGGATAACTGATATCCTGCCAGCTTTTTAGTTTGACGCAGTGTACCGATATGCCTTGATTGAGCAATAGTTGCAGCGCCTGTGTCAGCTCTATTTCGCCGCGGGGTGATAACGCAGTATTCTCAATCGCGCCAAAGACATGCTCATTAAGCAGATAGGCACCGATATTAACCGGAGACGACGACGTAACAGCGGGCTTCTCAATAATGCGGCGCACTTGGCCGTTGTGTTCTTCGATAATGCCCTTATCAACAGGATTCGCAAGCTCTTTTGCGCCTATGGCGATGCAATCTGCTTGCGCTAACTGCAGAATGTCGACTGCGGATATGAGTAAGTCGCCGTTAAAGACCAAAAAGTTTTGCTGTACTGCATCGCGCGCCGCCTGCAGAGCAGCTCCTGTGCCCGGGATGTCGCATTGACGGCAATATGATATCTTTACGCCAAATCTCTCGCCGTTACCAAAATAGCGCGGCGTAGCATTATCCTTAGAGCTTATTACCAATACGAGATCGTATATACCGGCGTTTTTTGACTCAGTTAAGATATGTTCAATAATGGGCTTGTTGGCTATCGGCAACATGCCCTTTGGGCGCGATTTGCTGAGCGGGAGCATACGCCGCCCTTCTCCGGCAGTTAATATGACAGCTTGCATGTTATGTTGCCCTTTTTTAATCCTTTAGCATGAAATCCGTCTCAATTATAAATGAAGTAAGGGCACTTCTTAAAACTTATGCGTAATGCTGCACAAATGAGATATAATTTACACATGAAACAAATAGGATTGGACAAGAGAAGCAATGATAGTAGTCATTATTAAGGAGAATAAAAAGGGCTTTCTTGACCTGCTGCTCTTAGCCGATGAGCAGGAGGATATGATTGACAAGTATTTGGAAAGAGGCGCGTTATTTGCGTTGTATGACAATGATTTGAGGAGTATCTGCGTTGTTACAAGCGAAGGCCCGGATACCTTTGAGATACAAAGTTTAGCCACATATCCGCAATTCCAATGTAAAGGATACGCCGGATATTTAATCAATCATGTTTGCAATTATTATAGCGACAAGGGCACAACTATGATGGTTGGAACCGGAGACGTTCCCAGTATAGTGTCCTTTTATGAAAAGAACGGCTTTGTGTTTTCGCACCGCTTAGAAGAGTATTTTCCGGATAATTACGATAAACCTATGTTTGAGAACGGTATTCAATTAAAGGATAAAATATATCTAAAAAGAGATTTGCGGGCAGGTTAGAGCGGATAGTTTTACCCGGCTTTTTGTTCTTTATTTTAATATGTCATCTCGCCTAAACAACGGACTGCAAAGTCTTGCATGGCGCTCTTACCAGACTTCTTTGCGCTCGCATGACTTAGTCACATGGCCGCAGGTATTGCATTTGTAGTCATCAGCATCATAAACCATCTCGTCATTACAGACGGGGCAAGGCTCGCCTGAGCGAGCGCGTACGTATCCGCATTGTAGACAGTGGTCTACCCAGTTAAACTCATCGATATCCAAGAAGATATCGCCGCCGCAGCGCGGACAGCTTTGTGCTTTCCATTTAGACATTCTCATCCCCACTTTCAAACCCAAAAGAGGAAGCAGACGTTGGGTTGATAATTAACTTATTGTGTTTCGACAAAAAAACAGGATAGGATCGATACAAGAAACATGCCATTCCTGCTAAAGTCACACAAATGCGGGAGTATAGCGGATTACTTAGGGCTCGTCAAGGATAATATCAAAAGGGCTGCTAATAGCGCTTTTGGGACACACAGCTTCGCATAGTCCGCACCCGCTGCATTCTTCTAAGCCGGTAAATGAGACCGCTGCTCCAACGACTCTAAGGCCGTTTTTGGTGCACACACCAGCGCACAAGCCGCAGCCAATACAATTCCGCGACACTATTTCAGGATAAGGCACTTCATCACCGTATCTACAATCGTACAGCGCGTTATATAAATAATCTGTGACTTAAGTTTCATAAACCAAGCTCCATGACTTGCTCCAGCCCTTTTCTGCTGCGTATGGCAATACAATGGTTGCGCATTTCTATAATACCGGCGCCTTCCAGATATTTGAGAGAGCGAGCTACAACTTCGCGCGCCGTACCTGCCATAGCTGCCATTTCACGCTGTGTAAGGCGTTTGGGTGAGTTATTTGATGGATCAGGCAAATTTTCCAGCAGGATTTTTGCTACGCGGCTTATCACGCTACGAAATGACAGATCCTCAACCAGCGAAACTAACGTATGGATGCTCTGTGTCTGCACGCGGATAATATTCTGCGATACTTCCGGAAAATCGCGCATGACAGCGTTAAGATCATCACCTGTGAGCCCGTATAATGTTACTGCTCCTAGTGCTTGTGCGTTTACGGGAACAGGCTTATTATCAAATACCGACACGATATTGAACAATTCCTTTGGGCGCACGAAACTAATGATTTGCTCCTTGCCGTCAATCGAGGTTTTAAATAGCTTAACAACCCCCTCTGCCACGATAAAGAGTGTGTTGCAGATATCCCCTTCAAGGAATACTATCTCGCCGCGCGGCACTTTTTTCTCAAATACACGGCAAGAAATGGTATCCGGATTAGGTAAGGCCATTCCGGCGAATAGCGGCGTTGTCTGCAAAAACTCAAGCTTAGTCATTATGTAATCTATTTCTCTTTTGCTATGTCCAATGCCAG
>WRDV01000098.1 GCA_009779655.1 Dehalococcoidia bacterium | reverse complement strand
GATACCAGCCATCAAAGATATAACCGGAACGTGTAGGAATGGGCAGCTCGCCGTAAGACCTATCATAGGTTACCAATTTACTTGTCGGAACTACTGTTCCGCCAGTAGGATTAAAGGTAACCGTATATGTGTTGGCTGTCCACCTGGCATAGAGGATATGGTTAGAAGCAGTTCTGACTGTGGTATAAGGTGCTATTCTGCCGCCTCCATTGCGAGCGGCATGCCAGCCGTTAAAGGTATAGCCGGCGCGAATAGGAGTGGGCAGTTCGCCGTAACGACTATCGTAGGTTACCAATTTACTTGTCGGAGATACTGTTCCGCCGGTAGGATTAAAGGTAACCGTATAGATATTTGGTGCCCATTTAGCATAGAGCACAATGTTTTCTATGATGCGGTCATTGTTAAAGTCCCATGGGCTTACAAAAGTTTCATCGTCCGTATACCACTCATCGAAATTATAACCGGTTCGACTTGGATTGGACGGTCTATCAATAAGATCAAATTCGTACACCGTTTGCGAAGAAAGCTGTGTGCCTCCATTGCTCTCAAATTCCACTATGTAAGCTACAAATGGGTTGAAGCCATCAAGAAAGAATGTTTTTGTATAGGTTTGCCCTTGGCATACGATGATTGCCTCCGCTTGCATGCCCGTCTTCAAGAGATTTACTGTACTGCCTGCATTGGCAGGGTTTGCGAAGAAAGCTCCTCCGTAGATGGTAATCGGCGGGGACAGAGAACGCATTCTCACGGATGAGTATGCGGAAGGGATGGTTACCGTATAGAAGTATTCAGAAATGTCAACATAGTCGCCCGCTTTAACACCATCGATCTTTATCACGTGAAATCCAGGGTTTGTGAGTTGTAACTCATAGGAGATGTCATTATCAAAAACATTGAAAGAATGTGTGCCGCCGCCCGCAGCATGGTCATTTTGATAAACCCAGCCGCTATTAGGCAACTCTTTCACCAAAGAAAGAATGCAATTAAAGCCCATGCCTGTAACAGTTATTTGATTTATGGGGACATCTAGTAAGTGAGCCGTACGTGTTTCAAGCTCCGCTTGTGTGAGTGTAAACGTATAAGTCATGGCTCCTTTAACTACACGGAAAGAGTTTACGCTAAAGGTGGCTTGATGCGCAGCGGGAAAAGTAAAGGTGTACGTGTCATCCTGTCCGGTAGCGACTGTTACCCAGCCTGTGTTGTTTGTATGGTACTGTACTGTTACACCAGTCACACCAGGAAAATTAATAGTTATATCTGTGTCTACTGCCGCAGCTACCGTGGTTGATGTGGGAGTAAGACCTGCCCAAAGACCTCCAGCCGCAATAGCGCACAACAATACAAGAGCAACGACAGGTTTCCAGACTTTTTGGACAATTGAAACATTCAGCATATGCATCTCACTCCATCTTTCTTTTATATTAAAAATTTAAAACGCTATCTTTTCTAGCTCTAGAGGCAAAATAGGTGTACTTGTTGCGCGCCTGATTCTCACCGGCAAACGCCTCAGTGAGATTCCTTTCAGTCTTGGCTCCTTTTAGATTTACCATTCTCGCCTCTCGTTTATGTCGTTTTGTGTAATTGACTTAACAGCAGTTCCGCCGCGTCTTTCGGGAAATCCGGCGTGGCATTTTCAAGCATAGTTTCGAGTAAATTGCGTACTTCGTCACTTTGCGGAAGCATGTAGCGCGACTCGCGTAAGAGATCCTCCGCCATAAGTCGATTTGATTTTGCGACTGCCCGCGCAAATTGTTTTGTCGCTGCACTGTTTGTTGATGCAGCAACAGCCTGCGCTATTTGCTCCTGCCGTACTTTACTGAGGGCAAGCGCACGCTGTGCCGCGACAACGGCTTCTGTTTTTGGTTGCTGGGGCGGATATTTGCCTGGAATCATCGAAATAGCGCCGGACGGACAGGCATCAACACATGCCATACAGCCAGGAATACACTTTGCTTCATCTATTATGCTGTTCTCAGTATTTGTCGCGCCAGTCGGACAAACATAAAGGCACATGCAGTCTTTTGAGCAGAGACGAATATTTCTGTATGCCGGCATTGTATTATTTCCTCTCCATCTCAAGTATTTTGAAGTTCGGCACTTTACATACCGGGCATATTCCTACAGGAGTTTGGTCTACGAAAACAAAGCCACAAATATCGCAAACGTAGATATTGTTATTCTCCAACATGACGTCGCCTTCCTCAGCGAATCTGACAAGCAACGTCTCCAGCATCGCGCTGACCTTTTCGCTCCATACCAGCGAGCGTAGTGCTCCTTTGTCCATATCATTCTGCGCTGTCGCTTTAGCTATAGAAAACCCCTCTGCTATATCGTTACCAAGCATTTTCGCAACGGTATCTAACGTCTTGCCACTCTCTACAGACGTTTTTGACTTAAAATAATCAGAGAGTCTATTAAATGCCTCACTTGCAATCAGAAGACGCTGCTTTTCACAACCTTTAGCAAGGCTGGAACAAATCACAGATACTTCTCCGGCAGACAACTCTTTGAGACTCAGAGCAGGAATATTATCAATTTTAGTAACTGCCGACGGTGATACTTCAGCTTCTTCAAGAGGTTTGAATACGGATTTCGGCGCTGTACATCGAGGACACTTAAAATCGTCTGGAATATCTTCCCATTTGGTTCCCGACGCAACACCTTTGCCCTGGATTCCAACAGGTTTATCATAGACATATCCGCAGATAGAACACTTAATTTTTCGCATTGCCCACTCTCCTTTCATTATTAAAACAAAAAGCCGTGAGCAAAACATACAAAGCAGTGGGTATGGTAATTTTGGCCATACCCACTGCTTTCGATACCAAAAAGAGAACTCCCCAAGTAATCAGAATTAGGCTCGCTATTCTCGTATTTAACATGTGTCTACTTGAAAAGACTTGCTCTGCCTAGTCAACTTTTACACACTATCATGACATGGATGCCTATCTGCCGATTACAGTTTTGCCTTTGGAGGCAAGCCATACGCCGACAATACCCAGTATGAGAATAACGGCGTTGACAATAGTCCACCAGTTTACCATTATCATGGAAGCGCCTAGCCGCTCAGTTAGTAAGAACACTATCACACCGGCGACAGCAGCTACCACAGCTAACAGCAGCCACATCAGGTTGGTCTTC
>WRDV01000097.1 GCA_009779655.1 Dehalococcoidia bacterium | reverse complement strand
AAGACCACTATGCTGCGCGAAGCTGCCCGCGTATTAGCTGATGACATGAATATGCGCGCAGTTATTGTGGATACCTCTAATGAAATTGCCGGTGATGGCGACATTCCACACTCATCCATCGGGCGTTCACGCCGCATGCAGGTATCTGCCACAAACAGACAGCATGCTGTCATGATTGAAGCCGTGGAAAACCACATGCCTCAGGTGATTATTGTTGATGAAATTGGCACTGAGCTTGAAGCAGGTGCGGCGCGTACAATTGCTGAGCGCGGTGTGCAGCTTATCGGCACAGCGCATGGCAATACTCTTGAAAACCTAATGATTAATCCTACTTTATCCGACCTTATTGGAGGCATTCAAGCTGTTACGCTAGGAGATGAGGAAGCTAAGCGACGCGGTACACAGAAGACCATTTTAGAGCGCAAATCGCCGCCGACTTTTGGTGTTGTGGTTGAGATACAAGATAGGTATAAAGTGCTCGTGCATTCCGACACCGCCGAGGCCGTGGATAATAGTCTGCGCGGGCAGCAATTGGACACAGAATTGCGTTGGCTTGAAGGCGGCGAAGTGCATATTGAGAAGCAAGAGCCGTCTCGTGTAGCCCACAGTAAAAGTAGTACTCATGAGCGTTTCGCCGACAAGCGCAAGGAAGGTCCGCGCATGTATCTTTTTGGTATTAACCGTCAGCGTTTAGAAGAGGAAGCTGTCCAGATGGGGTTACGCATCTCAATCACCGATGATTTGCGGAATGCCGAGCTTATGGTTACATCTAAGAGCTACTTCCGCCGTAAACCACAGAAAATCCGCGATGCTGAGGCTCATGGCGTGCCGATATATGTGTTGCGAACTCATACTCCGATTCAGCTGCGCCACATGTTGGCTACAATGCATCCTCAAGCGAGTATTCCGACTTTAGAGTCTGAGCCAAACGAAGAACGTCGTGAGCAGCTTGTCTCGGCATTACAAGAAGCTGAGCGGGCCGTGAGCGAAGTATCGAGTAACAGAGAAAACCCTGTTGAGCTTAACCCGCAGGGTGCTTACATTCGCCGTCTGCAGCATCTGATTGCCGAGCGCAATAAACTAACATCCAAGAGCGTCGGGCATGACCCTCATCGGCGCGTCAGGATCTATCGGGATGATCATTAGATGGAACTGTTTATAACATTTGAAGGCGGTGAAGGCTGCGGCAAAAGCCATCAGAGTAAATCGTTGTACCGCCGTTTGCTTGCAGAAGGTATTTCTGCCGTTTTGACTCATGAACCTGGCGGTACCGCGCTGGGTGAGAATATCACCAAATGGCTTAAATGGCGCAAAGAGATGACTCTTTCCGCTACCTGTGAGTTATTGCTATTCAATGCTTCGCGCAATCAGTTATGTAATGATGTCATTACTCCTGCAATTATCGCAGATAAGGTGGTAGTCTGCGATAGATTTTATGATTCCACTATTGCCTATCAAGGCTATGGGCGCGGGTTGGATCCGGACATCATTAAAGTCATCAACAGATTTGCTGCCGATGGCTTAGTGCCTAGGCTTACGATATTGTTAGACATGCCGGTATCACTCGGTCTTGCGCGCAAAAGCAAAGACCGCCAAGATAGATTCGAAGCAGAGAAGATTGCTTTTCATGAGCAAGTGCGGCAGGGATATCTGCAACTGGCGCGCAATGAGCCGCAACGTTTCTTTGTTGTGGATGCCGCTCTTTCTAAAAAAGCAATTGCTGATCTCATTTGGCAAAAGGTAGCCTCTATGCTGCCTAAGACCAAGCAGCCCATCATTTGACACGGCTGGATTGTAATACTGTTACCTTGGATTATGCTATAATACCGCCATATAAGTAGCCCAACACCTATTATATATCAAAAATTTATAAAAATGGAGGAAACTAGTGCTGACTTGGCCGGATTTTGAAGTTGGAGAATATGACGGAACCACAAAATATTACGTGGCGCACGCTGAGAAATCACTGATGATGTACGGAAAAGACTATTTCAGCTACACCAAATATCTCGAAAGAGTGATCATGTATCGCTCCTTTTTGTATGAAGGTTTGCTGAAAGGTAAAATTTGCGACATAGCTGAGACAGACGAGTGGGGACAGAAATATAACGCCTGCAATCCTCTTATCCCATCGCTTGGCACAAACTTAGGCAGCGGGCTAAAGAAGGGCGATGCCATTAAAGGCAGCATCAAGCCAATTTTCGCCGGTGTGCCATATTATGATGTCGGGAATGAAGGTGAAGTCGGGGTTTGGAAAATAATCCCTGAAGATACCGGCGAATATAACATTGTGCCGAATTGGGTGCTTCCTGAGAACAGCCCCGTGACCATGGAAGACATACTGAGCGTCTGATTTTACTGTTCAATGGTAGCCATAGAGAACAAGCTAGTTTAATAAGAGGCTGCTTAAAAGGCAGCCTCTTATGTTTTACTACGATATGACAAATTGCTGCTCTAAAATGTATATGTCAGAATCGCTGGAAGGATATTTCGATATGTCCTTTTGGAATTTGTACTCGCCTGCAGGTAGTTCTCCGTACAGCCATCTCCAATCAACCAAACGAATATCTGTTTTTGATTGAGGATCAATCCAAAAAGCTGGCATGCTAAACCCATAATTATCAATTATCGGCGTTACAGCTTCCCACGTATTATCTCTAAGCACATACAGGGAAAAAGGGTTACCGTATATGTATAGGTTATTTGATGTGTTTTCAAAACTATAGTACAGACCGTTTGGCGATACGGAATGGAGTAACATGCTAACGCCAAAAGCATTCGTACTATTCTCCGGAGGAACAGTAGTTTCTTCTGGCAGCACCGGCCATATCATGTTACCTAAGTCGCTGCGAATGATAAAGGCGTACTCGCACTCGTTGCCGCCCCAAGAACAAACGAGGCGATACCCTTTTATGGTGCTCCCCGGTTCGTAAGCAGCAAGCGACGAACCAAATGCCTTGTCAGAGAACACGGTCGCGCTATGCGCGGAGTAAAGGTTGAGGACACAAAGCGCGGAAAGAAATTCCAAAGAACAAGTATCATTGCTGCCAAAATGGGTAACAGCATAATCGCTCCCCTTTGTTATACAGAAAACACAACCGGTGCTTTCTTTGCCGACTGGTTTAGGAAGGTTTTCGTCAAATCAGTT
>WRDV01000096.1 GCA_009779655.1 Dehalococcoidia bacterium | reverse complement strand
CGCGCAAGGGTCGTGTTGAGTTTAAGCTGGATAGACAGGCGATTATTCACGTACCATTGGGGAAGGTTTCATTTGAGTCTGAGAAAATTACTGCTAATATGGGCGCTGTGATGGAGTCTATTGTGCGCTCTAAACCGAGCGGCGCTAAGGGGCAGTATGTTAAAAGTGTTACCATGAAAAGCACAATGGGCCCCGGGATTCCTGTGGCTACTAAGCTTGCTGAATCTATGACGACAGCATAGATAGTTCGGTAAATTAATAATTTGGGTTGCCCTAAGACAGCAGGTGTTTGCCTCAAGGCAAACTTAATTATGCGGCCTGCCGAGGATGGTAAATTACATAGCATGGGTTGTTGTGTTATTTGAAGTCCTCGTGGTTGCCGCGAGGACTTTTGTGTATAAGGAGGTGATAAGATGAAAAAAGAAACTAAGCCCGGCATAGTATCTGATATCAAAGAGGTGTTGGGCAAGTCTACGGCAGGTGTAATTACCAGCTACCAAGGAGTGCCCACTCCGGAGCTTGTCAACCTGCGCCACAAATTGCGCGATGCTAAGCTTGAGCTTAAGGTAGTTAAGAACACGATGATGCGTCGTGCCGCGCAAGAAGCAGGGTTTGACTTTTTGACAACCCATTTTGATGGCGCCAATGCTGTCGTGATTGGTTACGATGATGTGTCAGCTCCGGCTCGTGTCCTGACGCAGTTTATTTCAGGTTCCGGTGCCGCCATGACCGTTAGAGGCGGATTTTTAGATGGGCGCTGGCTTAGCGACAGCGAAGTAAACACGTTGGCTACATTGCCTTCCAAAGGTGAACTGGTGGCGAAAGTATTGGGCGGGCTGCAAAGTCCTATTATGGGTCTAGTCCAAGCGCTTTCCAGCCCGATGTTGGGCATAGTATATGCATTAAACGCAAGAATACAACAAATGGAGGGTAATTAGAATAAAATGGCTAAAATGTCTGTAGAAGAAATGGTTGTCTTGGTCAAAGAAATGACGGTTCTTGAGCTTTCTGAGTTAGTGAAAGCTCTTGAAAATGAGTTTGGCGTACGTGCCGCAGCTCAGGTTGTGGCTGCTGCTCCTGCCGCTGCTGCTGCTAATGAGGCCGCCGCTGAAGAGCAAACGGAGTTCACCGTAGTTCTTAAAGAAGCCGGCGCCAACAAGATCAATGTTATTCGAGTGGTGCGCGAACTCACCAGCTTAGGTCTAAAGGAGTCCAAAGATCTGGTTGAAGGTGCGCCTAAGAATGTTAAGGAAAGCGTCAGCAAAGAAGATGCCCAGTCGGCTAAGGCCAAATTGGAAGAAGCCGGCGCTACTGTCGAAATCAAGTAGTTTACTTATATAGAAGCAACGCAGAATCGGAGCGAAAGAACCACCGTCAAGGTGATACTTTCGCTCCGATTGTATTTGGTTTATGCTTGATGCTGAGATTGCATATATTTCCATCGCTTCTAATTTGCAGTTGCGTCGGAGCTATCATCATGCCTGATATGCACATCTTAAGAGCTTCGTCAATGCTGATACTGCTACGTGTAATATTCTCCTCGGCTACGATGGCTGAGTAGCCGCTCCATGGAGCCGGTGATGTGGGAATATAAACGGCGTAGAACTTGTTTTCGTTATCGTCGCGGTATTCATTGGTGATGAAAGCGATGGTATGCAGGTATTTTGCCGGAAATTCTACTAATACCACCTCGCGGAATGCTGCCCTGCTAAGGGCGCCGGTTCCAGAGAAGTTATCCATTATCTGTTTTGTGCCACTGTAAACCTGTTTGAATATGGGGAGGCGTTTTAGTATTGCGTCTCCGAGTTGGATTAGCTTCTTACCGATGAAGTTGTTGGCCAGAATCCCTACCAGAAAAACAATAACGATGGTGATGATGAATCCTAGCCCTATGATGTTTTCGCCGGTGAGACTATAGATAATCGGCTGTAACACATCATCGATTGTGCGGAAAACCCATACAAGTATCAGTACGCTGGCAACGACAGGCACAACAACAACTAGCCCGGACAAGAAGCGTGTGCGCGTCCTGCCAAGGAACCGAGTCCATGCCGAACCGCTTTGTTTTTTACTCATATAAACACCTTTTTTGGAACGAAGTTCCCGTGCAATTTATAGACAATCTCTAAAAACCGTCAATTGATGCCCTGTATGAGCATTACCTATGCTCGCAATGCACTCACCTTGTGCTGCAGTTATGGTTAACAGAGATGCCCTATAGTATTCTAACACTTTGGTCATTTTTAATAACAGCACTATTTTGAAGCTAGGCGCCGAACAAATGCGCGACGCGGCAGAAAAATAATACTAAAATAGTTATTGCATGCTCCCGGCTGCTATGCTATACTTAGCGAAGTATAGAATAGACATGAAGTGGGTTCAAGCCCACTTTTTTGTTTGTATTGTAAACATGGATGCTGGAGGACTGGTATTGAGATGAAGAGTGATTTCTTACTAGCCATCACGCAATTAGCGGCGGAGAAAGGGCTTTCAAGAGATGTTGTTTTGGGTGTGATAGAGTCGGCATTGGCATCGGCTTATCGCAAGAATAACTTTACGCCCAGTCAGGTTGTGTCGGTCAAAATCAGCACTACCACCGGCAGGGTGGAAGTATGGGCCGAAAAAACTGTCGCCAAAATTGTTACTGATTCGCGCACTGAGGTTTCGCTGGCGGATGCTAAGCGTTTCAAAAAAGACGCTAAGATTGGTGACATAATCAGTGTGGAAGCCACTCCGCAGAATGCCGGGCGCGTTGCTGCGCAGACAGCTAAGCAGGTTATCTTACAGCGTTTGCATGAGGCTGAGCATAGCGCCATTTTTGATGAATTCTCCGGCAAGGCCGGCGACATCGTATCGGGTGTCGTGCGCCGTGTGGAGCCGAAACAGGTAACCATTGATTTAGGTCGTATTGAGGCGGTTATGCCGGCATCAGAGCAATCGTCTGCCGAGCGTTATCGCACGGGGCAGAGACTGCGTGTGTATTTGGTGGAAGTGTCGCAGACGGCGCGTAACCCCATGTTGGTTGTGTCGCGCTCGCATCCTAATCTGCTGCGCTGCCTTTTGGAACTTGAGGTTCCTGAAATATTCAATGGCACTGTTGAGATTAAGTCTGTTGTGCGCGAAGCTGGTTTCCGTAGCAAGGTGGCGGTGGTTGCCAAACAGGAATGTGTGGACGCTGTAGGCTGTTGTGTCGGCTTGCGCGGCATTCGTATTCAGAACATTGTCAGCGAACTTGG
>WRDV01000095.1 GCA_009779655.1 Dehalococcoidia bacterium | reverse complement strand
GGGGATTGCCCGTGAGGTGGCGGCGCTTACTAATACCATTGTGCGCGAACCCGATTTGGATTATGTATGTGCCGGCCGCTCCATACATGACGATGTTTCGGTGGCAATCATGGATGCTGAGCTATGTCCGCGTTATTGCGCCGGGTTGGTGGCAGGGGTTAAAGTGGGCCCGTCTCCGCACTGGCTCAAAGAAGCGCTATCTGCTGCCGGGGTGCGTTCTATCAACAATGTTGTAGATATTACTAACTATGTAATGATGGAATACGGCCAGCCGTTGCACGCATTTGACCGGGAGCATATCAGCTCCGGCAAGGTTGTGGTGCGCCGCGCTGTCGAAGGTGAAGCGCTGACTACTTTGGATGGTATTGAGCGTAGATTGAGCGCGGACACGTTGGTTATTGCCGACCCCAATAGAGCCATTGCGGTGGCAGGGGTTATGGGAGGCGCAACTTCTGAAGTGTCAGACGTCACCACGTCTGTTTTGATTGAGTCAGCCAGTTTTAAAGCCGCCAGTGTTCATAATACGCAGATATGTCTTAAGCTCCCGAGTGAAGCTTCAGCACGCTTTGAGCGCGGCATTCGGGCGGAGCTAACGCTGCCTGCGCTTCGCAGGGCGATGCAATTGATGGTAGAGTTATGCAGCGCTCATGCGGCAGACGGTATTATTGACCATTATCCCGGGCGCGCGGAAGCTGCTCCTGTCAATCTGACGAGAGCGGAGGTAGAGCGTATACTTGGACTTAGTGTTCCTGCCGCGCAGATTGAAGAAATACTTGTGTCAATTGGTTGTCAGATAAAGATGGCTGCAGAGGGCGAGTTTGAGATTATCGCGCCATATTGGCGCAGTGATTTGCGCATAGATGCTGATTTCATTGAGGAAATCGCTCGTATTATGGGATATGAGCATATACCTGACCGTTTGCTTTCTGGCGAGATGCCGCAACAGGATACTGATCCGAAGCTTGGTTTACGCCTGAAGATCCGTCAGACGCTGGCAGGTTTTGGTTTTCAAGAGTTGATTACTTATGCCTTAACTAGCCGCCATACTCTTGAGAAAGGCTTAAATGCCAAGTTAGCTTTTGAACCGCTACGCGTGACGCATCCTATGAACAGCGAAGAGGAATGTCTGCGCACCAGCTTGCGCGGAAATGTGTTAGCTGCACTTGGTGTTAACATTCACCGTGAAGAGGGGCCGCTCTGTTTTTTTGAAATTGGGCATACATATATGCCTCAGAGTGGAGATCTGCCGGATGAGCCTGAGATGCTATGCGGCGTACTTACCTCAAACAGTATAGAAAAGGTGTGGCTGGGGCGAAAGGAACCGATAGATTTCTTTGATGCCAAAGGGGCTGCGGAAAGCCTACTCGCAGCACTTGGCGTAAGCGCAGAGTATCAGATCAGCGCTGATGAAGGGCTGCGCATGGGGTGTCAGGCGTCTATCGTACTGGATAATCAGGCGGTAGGAGTGCTGGGCATGGTACATCCTAAAGTGGCTCAGGAATTTGATTTGCCGGCTAACACGTTTCTGTTCGAAATAAATGTTACTCAAATTTTGCCTTATACTCAAGGCAATGTGCGCTATGAGCCATTGCAGCGTTTTCCTGCTGTAATGCGCGATCTAGCGTTGGTGTTGGATACGGGTGTCAGACACCAACAGATATTGGAGATTATCAAGGGTTTTTCGCTGGTGAAAAATGCAGTGCTGTTTGATGTGTATACTGGCAAACAGGTCGCAGAAAGCAAGAAATCACTGGCTTATAGTCTGACATTCCAGTCATCTAATCATACACTTACGGATGCGGAAGTTGATAAGGTTATGGGCGCTATCCTGCACAAGCTGCATGATATGCTGGGCGCCGTGCTGCGCAGTTAACCACTAATAGACTACTTCAAATACCAAATCCATTTCAGAATAATTAAAAATATCTTCTCTCGCTTTTCCCCAAGTCTGATGTTTTTCTAGTTTACTATAGTCAGGGCTATACTCCATGAATGGCTGAATCCCACGTGCAGATAACTTGAACGAGTTAATCCCCAATACTTTTATCTGCTGTGTTTCACATTCAGTAATGACATCTGCTGCATTGTTGTAGAAATACAATCGCATTATCCCATACTTTATTGCGATGGCGTCAAACTTCTGCGCAACTGTATCTTTCATTATTCAGTAATCGTCTCTTCGCTAATGAACTGTACACTACGCTGCTTTTGGAATCCGAAAAGATGGAACGGCCTATTGGCAGCTCCCTACTATCAAATATTTTGGTACCCGCACTTGTTTAACTTTCTGTCCGAAAAAGTGTTGACATCCCAATTCCGGGAAACCGGCGCTCTACCCGGTCTATCACTTTCCCGGCATCCTGCTTATAAGCCCGTTTGACCGGACGCTGTACGGAAAAACCCCAGCGGGAAAGGTAATAGCCTAAGGTACTGAGCGGCATCGACAGTTCGTATACCCGCTCAATGTATTCGGCTATGTTCTTGCGCGTCCACATGCACCCTTTGAGACGGAGCTGCTCTGGGGTTTTGTCTATAATAACGCCTCTGACGGCTCGTTCTTGTTCAATGGTCAACACCCTGTTGCCGCCGAGTTTGCGCCCGCGCCTCTGAAGTTTGATCCCTGCGAAACCCCGTTCCCTATATTTCTTTACGGTGGACTCAACATGCCTCTTACTCACGTCCAGTATTTCTGCTGTTTCTGTCGCTGTTTTACCTTGCTTTTTCAGCCTGACAATATTCTTACGAATTTGAAATTGCTCCTCAGGACTTAAATGCTTGGCATCCGTTCTTAATTCATTTTCCATGACACAGAGCATATCATCTTTTATTACATAACGCAATATTTACTCGGTATATCAATAAAAGGCATTTCATTCAACAAATTGAACAACGTACCTTAGTCGCCCCTTATGAAAATAATTTGCTTCACGTCAAACCCTTGTATAGTGCTGGACTTCACATCCAATACTAGCTTCGTGTTTGACGAAGTGCGTATGGACGTTCCTATCAAGTCGCCTTCTCCGCTGTAATCATCGTATTGCATAATGTAAATCACACTTATGCCTAACCATCCTTGTACGCGGTTAACTTCAATATCAGTGACTTCATCATTGTATTTTAGTTCACCCTTCGTCGTTCCATCTTCATTGACAATAAACCATATGTCAGGGTCTGAAGAGTACCAAGTTGAATTTCGTGGTAAATCGCTAATATTGCATGCGCATCCAAAAGAAAGCATGCATCCCACAAGAAGGAAACTGGCTAAAACGATAT
>WRDV01000094.1 GCA_009779655.1 Dehalococcoidia bacterium | reverse complement strand
CTATGCTTACCATTTCCATTTGCGCTGTATTCATCTGAAAAAACCCCTGCTTTTGTTATACCTAATTATACCTCGCGCAGGTTAATTAGGTATAATGAACAATAACATTTTTCAACAGACCCTTAAGATAAAGGGTGCTAACATAAGTGTATGGAGGAATACGATTTTGGCAGTTAAATATTAGGGAGGAGTGTGGCTAACTATTTAGTGCCGGAGTAATATATGCCTGGTTGACGTATTGAACCTGTATCCCTGCAGTATATGCTTTAAGCTGTGTGGGTTTTCCATGGTCGCGCTTGATGCTGTCAAGCCATACAATGGATTTAATTTCTCTTTCCAGCAGATGGCGCATATAGCTGCGTAACATGCGCTCAATTTCGTCCAGTATTGTGGCGTCGATTGGTGTAATACTAATGCTTTCCCAATCGCCACCCTGTATGAATCGCATTACTTCTAAGCCATCCCAAGAAATAGCATTGCCGTAATGTTTTCCCAGTCGATGGCAAGAGCGGCATAGGACACCGCCTGCCGATGGCGAAAATGAATTGATGCTTGTCTCTAACTTATTGCTGCAAAGTACGCATTTCCCTAATTCAGGGCGGTAACCAACTTGCCCTAGCAAGCGCAACTCAAAATAGCGCAGTAACAGATTCCTGTCGGCTACCAGCGGTAATTGTTCTATAGAGTGCAGTAATAACTCAAACAGATGAATATCTTCTGTTTCAGCCGGAGTGAACTGGGAAATCATTTCCGTCATGTATAAAGCGCAAGAGAGTAGGTCTAAATCATTTTTGACCATAAGAAATGCGTCAAGCGTCTGACTGCCGATTATTGTGTCGATGTTCTTGCCGCGTACCAGTGTCACTTGTGAATAGGTCAGCATCTCTAGATGTCCGCCGAGCTTGCTTTTTGGTTTGCGTACTGCTTTGGCAAAGCCTTGGATTTTACCCATTGTTGGGGAGTAAAGCGTTAATATGCGGTCGGCTTCGCCAAGTTTAGTTTTCTTGATGATAATGGCCTGCGTCTGATAAGTGCGCTGATTACTCATAACAGTTTTAAATAATAGTTATTTATTATGGAGTATAGCAAAGATGCTGACACTGTGCAGTCTCAGTGGCGCATGCAGTTCATTAAGTGATATAGAAACAGAGAGTGCCGGAGTAATATAACGTTGATAGCCTCTGATACAGATGTCGCACAGCATTTTTATAAGGATAAGTTAGCGCGAAAAAATCTCAATAATCATCATTGGCTAAATGAACGAGCCGTAGCCGCAGGCGTCAATTTTTCTAGCATATTGCAACCTGCTCTCAAAGAGAAACTTCAATTAGCATCAGTAGATTAGAGAGGTAGAAAAAATCAATACAAATTTACCGCATTAAGGTATAATGGTTTATATTGTTATGGCACAGGTTTTCTACCGTAAATGGCGTCCGCAAACCCTGGCTGAAGTAGTCGGCCAGGAACATGTTACCCGTACGTTGCTTAATGCTCTTTCCAACATGCGGGTTTCGCATGCCTATCTTTTTTGCGGTCCGCGCGGCACCGGCAAAACAAGCACAGGCCGCATACTTGCTAAAGCTGTCAATTGCATCAAGCCCCCGACTGGCGGCAAAGGTGAGCCATGCAACGAATGTACTATGTGTAAAGCCATATCCGAAGGCCGCGCTCTTGACGTTATTGAAATAGATGCCGCCTCGCATACCGGCGTCGATGACGTGCGCGACTTAATCGAGCGCGTGGCTTATGCCACTGCAGAAGCAAGATATAAGGTTTACATCATTGATGAAGTTCATATGCTATCTACCAGCGCATCCAACGCATTGCTGAAAACACTGGAAGAGCCTCCTCCGCATGTTATCTTTATTCTGGCAACAACAGAAACGCATAAGGTACTGTCCACCATTGTCTCTCGTTGCCAGCGCTTTGATTTTCACCGACTCAGTCAGAAAGGCACTGAAGAAAAGCTTTCACGCATAACCAAAGCAGAAGGCATAAGCATAACTCCGGAAGCCATGCGACTTGTGGCCAAGAGCGCACGCGGCGGACTGCGCGACGCTGAGAATATGCTGGAGCAGATTTACACCTACTATGGCGCTGACGTATCGCTCGCGCAAGTACAGGAAATGCTGGGCATGGTAGGAGACGAACGCGCCCGCGAACTGGTAAAACATATCCTTCAGAAAGATATTGGCGCCGGGTTGAAATCTATCAGCCATGCAGCTGAAGATGGTATAGACTTGCGTCAAATGGGGCGCGAGATAGTTAGTTATCTGAGAGAGTTATTACTACTTCGAAGCGGAGTTGACAATGACAGCAGTCTTACAACTGAAGAAACCTCTGAGTTAAAGGCGCTGTCCGGCACAGTTTCGCTGGAACAGCTTGTGCGCGCCATTAAGCTTTTCGGCGGCATCGAGAGCGCGCTCGACAACAATAGTACTCTGCCGCTGGAACTGGCACTTGTAGATGCCTGTATTGAGCCAATCGCTGAGAAACCGGCTCCGTCTGCCGCGCCTCAAAACCAACCTGCGACAAGCGTGCATCCCAAACAGAAAACCTCATCCGTATCTGCCGCAGCGCCGCGCGACAATGCTCCGTCGACATACCACAATATGCATCATCCGGCGCATCCGCTTGATAACGCCGTGCCGAGTGAGCCTGTTAAAATATCAGCGCTGGAAAACGCCGGAAGCCCGCTAGAACAGCTAACTGCTAACTGGCATATAATAGTGCAGCAGGTACCGGATACCATACGTCGTTCCGCAGCAGTGGCTATGTTGCGTAGCGCCGGTATCAAGCCAATTGCTATTGAAGACGATATCGTAGTGCTGTCATTTAAATACGCCTATCACCGCGAAAAAATTGAGGAAATAGAGAACAAAAAAATTGCAGCAGGGTTAATCTCACAATTCATGGGCAAGCCCTGCCAGATAAAATGTATATATGAACCTGAAGAAAACTACTTAGTACGCGAAGCCCAGAAACTGGGCGCGCAAATAATAGATGTGGAGGATAGATAGAGGCTCTCTTTTTGCTCTTATTTGCCACTATCTAGGCACAAAATAATGCCACGCTAAATACTGTTTTGAGCTATGAGGCTGTTTAGCTTTTCTATCATTTCGCTTTCTCTTGACGGGTAAAGATGCCCGTAAACATCAAGCGTTATCCTTACATTCGCATGACCAAGCCTTTTTGATACTAGATAGTGTGGACAAGAGATATAGATAGAAATAACACTATACTCTGTAACATAACAGATTGTAGGAGTTAGAAATATGGAGTGTGCACAACACCGGCATGATATTTCCGACAAAGCCTG
>WRDV01000093.1 GCA_009779655.1 Dehalococcoidia bacterium | reverse complement strand
GCCGGATAATTCCGCCGCGACACTCAAAACGTCACAGCAAGCCAAAGAAGATGGTATCGATTTGATTGCCATCGGCACAGACGATGCCAATCAGGAGTTCTTGGGAAAGTTAGCTACCAAACAAGGTTTGGCTGCAAAGGTTTCCAGCGATATGTTTGCACAAGCGATTGCCTCTGCCTCAAGCTTGCTGCCTTCGCCGCGAGGAATTGTATCGAGGTAATGTTAATATGACATGGGAAAATGCCTGCCGTACCCTAGGAATCTCCGAAACATCTACTTCGGCCGAGATAAAAGAGCAATACTTATATAGAGTACAGCTTTTGCACCCGGATAAGACCCTTGATAAGCCGGAAAAGATTCGGCAGAAAGCCGAAGAAGAAATGGCTCGTATCAACGAGGCTTACAAATTCCTTTCAAACGATAATAACAACCCATGCACCCCACCCAAGCTGGAGGTTGCCCCGCTAGCTGTCCGTTTCACTGAGATGACTCTTAACCAGAAAAAGGCTACCACCATTGACATCAAAAGTGTTGGCGGGCCATATACTAACTGCTGGATAGATAATTCCCCTGCTCCATGGCTTACAGTCACCGGCGTCAAAACAATTACAAGCGAAGCCTTGCCTCTATTGGTAACCATTGAAGCGCAGGGTATTCCGGCTGTTATCAAACCAGAGCGTTGCTCCATTCTAATTCGGCTAAAGAATGAGAAGACTGGTCTTGTGACTGAGGTTGCTGTCGGTGTTGAAATAGTTCCCCTGTTTTTAACAGCTAAACTCAAGGTAAATAAAAGAAAGATTAAGTTTCACAATGCGCCGCTGGATACAGTGAGTAGCTACGCGGTAGAAATTGGCAACGATGGGCCAGATGTTTTGCATGGATATATTGTAACCGACTCTCCGTGGTTATCTGTTTCTCGAAGCGAGCTAGTCTTACCCAAAAAGACACGCAACCGTTGCACTTTTAACATCGATACAGATAATCTTGCAGCCGGTTTTCATGATACCGGTATTGTTAGCATATGCACCAATGGAGGAGAAGTTCTTATACCGGTTGAACTTACTACTACTCGGCGCGGACCGGAACGCGCTCGCCACAGCAGTTTCGGAACGAGTCCAAAAGCTTATGGAGGCATGCGTACCGCGACGCCTGCGCCACAAACTCGCAGAGGTAGTAGCGGAGATATCTGGCTTGTTTTGTTTATTATGTTGCTTGCCATCGCATTTATTGTGTGTTTGTTGTACATCATATTTTTTGCAGATGATATGCCAACATGGCTTAGATAGTGTTTACACGAGCTCATGACAGTACTTTCAGTCATAACGCAATATGCCTGATGTGAACTGCGGCGAGAAACAAGGCTGTATTCTTAGCATAACGTGTTGCTATGCCCCTCCGGCGCTTGAGCATAAAAAAAGCATTTTCGACCAAATGGCGTAGTTTGTAGAGATATTCATCATATTCTCGCTTTTCCACCCGATTTCTCTTCGGTGGGATTACTACCTCCGCTCCCATTGACCTTGCAAGCTGAACCAGCTCATTTATGCCATATCCCTTATCACCAAGCATGGCTTCGGTATGGGCGCAATTCAATTGCGCCATATCAATTTCTTTTCGCCTCCTTAAGAATGTTGCTTTGGCGTCAACAGTGTCGTACTATATTATATTCCTGCACAACATAGTTACAGTAGGAGATAAGGAGACACATAGAGTATGAATAAGAAAAACCTATTTATTGTTTTAGTGCTGGTACTGGTAATGGTATTTACTCTTGTTCCGATATTTACGTTTCCTGCGCAGGCGGCGAACTCTACCGATTCTAATACATGCGAACTGTATGATAATAACTCTGTACTTGTCGGAACTTACTCCTTTGACAGCGCGCTGTCGGCGGCGCTTGATGGGTATACCATTAAGCTGCTGGATGATATTACGCGCAATACTAGTATAGTAGTCACTGGCAAAACAAACATTTTTGATGTAAATGGTCATATACTAAGTCTTGAAGTCGAAATTGGGCATGCACTGGAAGTAGGTGCCGGCGGTGAGGTACAGCTGTTAGATAGTGGTACCGGTGGAAAGTTTAATGTCACCAAGGTCAACAATAATTCCCTACCAGCAACAATAAACGGAAATGGTGTCTATGTTCACAGCGGCGGCAAAGCCACTGTGAGCAATGCGTACAAAACTAGTATTGGCAACATAGACCACCGCAGTGCTTATGCCACTGGCGCAGGTTCTGAAATCACTGTTCTTGGCAATGTGGACGGCGGCTTCTACGCATTGAGTGCTTATAATGGCGCGATCGTTACAGTTCATGGTTACGTAAGTGGCGGCGGCGCTATGACGGTAAGCGGCGCGGGTACGGTGGTCACAGTTTATGGCAACTCGTCTGGCGGAGGCACAGGCGTGTTTGCCACTGACGGCGCAATCGTTTATGTCAAAGGCAATGTAAATGGTGGCAATTATGGCATATATGCCGACAGCGGCGCACAGGTTACAGTCGATGGTTATGTCAGGGCATATACCGGTGATCATGTATATACTCGTGTCAGTGGCGTGAACAAAATGCAGGAGGATTATGAGCTTGAATCTAGCAAAGTGGGATATTTTGAATATAATAACACAGTCGGCGATGTAACTACTAATGTATGGGTGAAAAGATTCAATCCTCCATTGACGATAGCAGTTATATATATTTATGAAGGACAGATAGAATACGATAACCAAAACGAAACAGGGACTAATGCGGATAAGCTTGTTAGCGGATCTTATGACGCTACTCTTGTTACCGCACCAAACCCGGCTCCAACCCGTGATGGCTATACTTTCGGCGGCTGGTTTACGGCGCCTGATGGCGGAGGTATTGAGTGGGTGTTTGGCGAAGAAGGCACGGGGACGGTATTGACAGCTAATAACGGAGTGGATATCGCAACGCGAATGCTGACGTTATACGCTAACTGGGAAGCATCTTCACAAACCTATACTGTGATCTATGAACCGGGCCTGCATGGAACATTTAGCCCACAGGTAACTAGCGGTCTCATCGCGGGCTCAGCCACTCCCGCAGCTCCAGAACCCTATGGTGAAAGAGGATGGAGGTTCATAGAGTGGTCTCCGACTGTGAGCCTGATTGTAACAGGCGATGCGATTTATACGGCCATGTGGGAACTTAATCAATATACGGTCTACTACTATCCCAACGGCGGAGCCGGCAGTATGCCGTCCGAGACAGCAGTGCACGGCGATGACTTTACTCTGTCCAAGAATACCTTCGCCCGCCCGGGTTATACCTTCACCGGCTGGAATACTACCCCAAGCGGCGGCGCCTTATCATACCCTGACGAATATACCTTCTCGCCCTGGACCCGTAACGATGACTTAACGCTCTACGCCCAGT
>WRDV01000092.1 GCA_009779655.1 Dehalococcoidia bacterium | reverse complement strand
ATAAGTCGACATATAGAGTTCGCGCATATGTTTTTGAGAGTGATGAAGACGCCGCACGATATTTTAGTAAGGTTACGAAGAACCGCCCTTTAAATACTTTTAGCTTATCTGGTACGACAAGACCTTGGCCATTTCCGAGCAATCTAACAATCTATTACGCAAATAGGGTTTATTATGTTGAAGGGAATAGTGGTCATTCAATACATGACTTTCTTGACTTATTGGGGCAAGTGCTTACTCAAGAGTTAGGCCCTTTCCCGAATTAAATGAGTTTCATACTACTTGCATTAAGCGCTGACAACTCAAATAACGAGAGTGTTGCAATAAATCGGCAAGCAGGGCAAGTGTGAACACATGTCCGAGCAAATGCTTCTCGGCAAAGTGAAGTAAAGGCTGTGATGGATAAGGCCAATTCTTGGTATGATGAAGGACCGCTTATCGGATGCCTCTTAGTGGTATGGCGGAGACTCTAAAGTTGAAGGCATGTTGATTAAATAGTAAAATACATTCTATGCCGGGGTGGCGGAATAGGCAGACGCAGAGGACTTAAAATCCTCCGGAGAGATCCTTGTGGGTTCGACCCCCTCCCCCGGCACTTAACACCTCTTTCAAATAACTTGAATGGGGCGAAAATCTTTGGAAACCTATCAGCAACTCTGATTAGTCTGTCTTCTGGCGCCCAAACCAGCGCTGCCAAAATGGTTTTACGGCAGCCTTATCCTTCTGTGGCGGAGCTAGCAGCTTGACCTGATTTTCTAAGTTACGAATACGCTCAGCGGCAGCGCCAAGCTGCGCAGCCAAAGCCAAATTCTTTTCCTGTAGCTCACGAATCAAATCGAAGCTCTCGCTGGCAGTGGCAGATGTGATCTTACTCACAGATTTGTCATGTTCCGTACCTTCGCTGCAATCCAAATCTAAGTTCGGATCCAGCTGCGGCGGCAATTCCAGTATGCGATATTCGTCGCCAAAACTGCCTTTGACCAATTCAGCCTTCAACTTGCCAGCCTTAATATAACGGCGAATCGTACGAGTGGAAACGTTGAGCTTTTTCGCAGCCTCATTAATGTTGAAACTTTGGTTTGTCATAGCTCCGACAGTGTATAGTCAATCGGACATAATTGTCAAGGGGATACTCTTTTTATGTCAACGGCAACAACCGTACGCTAACAGACACGCACAGGCATTAAGCAGTGCATAAGCGAATAACAATAAGGGGTAGCGCAGACAACAAAATATGCAGGGTCATGACAATTGGGTTGTCATTAGAAACCGGTCTGGTCATCCTCTTCCAGAACATTCCTGCGGATGTCCATCACAACAGAATGCGCCATGGGCAACAGGAGGGTTGCACCGGGCTGGCGCTGCAGGTACGATCTTGTGTAGCTGGTTGGATAAGAATAGACTACCTGCACCTTTGGATGCTCTAGGCAAAAAAGGAATACTCCTATGGTTTGCGGTTTGGTACCGAACGGTCCAATTACCATATTGGACATATCGCGCACTTCGTGATATATGCTTTCTAGAATATTGCGCACACTATACGGATCATCAGGCGGCATGTCGCGCAGTTCCACTCCTGGCTGGGCTAACAGAAAGGCATTGTTCTTCTGAGCATATTCCAAGTAATCCATCTGTCCATCGCGCGGAGGGTTACTAATAAGGGCAATAGTGCGAGCAGGATTAAAATGCTTCCATACGCTTAAACTTCGTTCCGGCTCAAAACCCAATAGCAACACTAACATCGTTTGCTTATCAAACGAAATGGTGCCGAAGAAATTTGCCACCGTGGTAATCTGCTCCACACCGCGCGTCAACTTGGTCGGCATGTATGACTGCGTAGTATGAATGATGCGCGGGATACCAAGATTCTGTTCAGCCACAATGAAATATAGTAATTGCAGCAGGTAAATCTTAGTGAAGCCGCTGATATCCAGCGTAACATGTGGTTCGTCGCTATCTTTAGGCTTAATTTTCTGCCAAATATTCTTCAGCTGACTGATGGCTTCAGCCGGATTGTCACGCTGGCAACGGATGATATACACTCCCTCGCCAGTATAGCGACTTAGTTGCCCTTGCAGCTTAATGAGATTGGAATCAACCTCTTTGGTATAGAAAGGCTCTTCAATAACAAAAACAACGCTATAGCGCACCCGGAAACCAGCTCCAAGCCGCAACGCCCCAGAAAGACAACGCTCTTCAAAGCTTGCGCAACATATGAAAAGATCGTCGGCACCAAATTCGTTTAAACGAGGCAACGTATTAACCGGAATCGGCTCTCCATAAGCCTTCATACGCTAAACCCCTTAACACACAGCATATTTCTGCCGCATATATCGTCAATATATCACAAACTGTTATGCAATGTCGTATTATAGCCCATCTTATGCCTAAGTGCGAGCTCTTGAATATCTCATCGTTACTTAATAACGTGTCATATTGCGTCATGTTTTGTCATGATTTGCAACAAATACTGACCGCTAGTTCATGCCTGATAGGCAACAACAATGCTCGGGGTAAGTTCCGTGTAGTTCATCCCTTTAAGATGGTTTTCGGATTCCCATCCACCTTTTTCCTTCCATTCTGACTCTTATACTATCCGGCTACACCATAACTACCTTTTTGTTCGCCATTTTCATGTATTTACCACCATTGACAATCACTCACCAGCCGGAAGTAAGTCAAAGGAGTGCTTTGGAAATCTGCGTGTGGGCAAGCTCCTGTGTTTGACATGGGGCACAATTCAAATACCGACGAAAGTGCCTGTGTTATTTGAAAGTGTTCACTATTGGATCCGTAAATTCCCAGCTTATTAGCTTGAGGCCATACTTTTCAATGAATTCATCAATTTCATATACAGTTGTGTCCAAAGAATCTAATTCCACATGGTAAAACCTAGGCTTCAATGGTCTCTGCTCGGGATATCTCTCGTCTCCCATATAATATGCTGCGCTACCAACAAAACAATATATCTTTACTTTTTCATCAATAGTAATCAAAACAGCACTTTCTTTCTTGCCACTGGCTAGATAACTTTTCCATTTGCGGTACTTCCATTTTGCCGTATCCAAGCCAATTCCATCAAATTCGCATATGACAGTGTCTTCTACAACAACTCTTTCCCCGTTGATTTCATATTCCAAGCGAAAAGGAAATTCCCCATATCTGATCTCCGGCATAGGCGGGTTTTCTCCCAAAAGAATACAACTGCACGCGCTTAATCCGAGCAATGGAAACAATAACGCACAGGTAACAATAAACATGCTAACAATACAGCTGCGGGTTATTTTGTGGTAGTTCATTTTGTTATCCCCCAAGCCTTAAAGAATGCGCCCATTAGGTGGTTGTCTTTTGCTTGTATTAGATTAACAGTTTTTACTGTCGTAAACGACGGCAGAGCCACAGT
>WRDV01000091.1 GCA_009779655.1 Dehalococcoidia bacterium | reverse complement strand
TCCAGCGCCATCATCATTTCTACCATGTCCAGTGAGTCTGCTTCTAGATCAGTAGCGAAATTAGTGTCTGTATTGATTTCAGCCTCAGTTATTCCCAGCTGGGCTGCGGCTACTTTACGTACACGCTCAAAAACTGTTGCCAATTTTCCCTCCTGCTGCTATCTTGTAGCCAAATGACTAATTGAACTCAACACGCCGTTAATAAAGCGAGGCGAACTGTCCGCTCCAAAATCTTTAGCCAGTTCTATCGCTTCGTTGATAGCTACCTTGATAGGTACTTTATTATTGTGTAAAAGCTCGTATATTGCAAGCCGCAGGATATTGCGGTCTACCATTGCAATTTGCTCAAGCGGCCATGTTGACGCATGACTGCGTATCTGTGCGTCAATTTCTTGTCTGTTTGTTACAATGCCGTCAACCAGTTCACGGGCGAACCGCTTGCCTTCTTCGGAGAGTTTATTCTCGACAATTGAGCGCGTGAGCACATCTGTCAATGGATGGGTAGTTAAATCAATCTCATACAGGGCTTGCAGCGCGGCTTCGCGCGCTTTATGTCTTTCACTTATCATTTATGTACCCACTTCCAAATATTGTGCAAATAGCGCCTTATACTGTTGTCAGTCCGCCGTCTACCGTGATGACTTGTCCGGTGATGTAGCGTGCGGCGTCAGAAGCAATAAAAGCAACTGTTTCCGCCACGTCTTGCGCGGTTCCGGGGAAACCAGCCGGAATACATGAAATTAACTTAGCTTTCTGTTTGTCGGAAAGGCCTGCAGTCATGTCAGTCTCGATAAAACCCGGCGCTACGGCGTTTACGGTAATGCCATGTTTTGCAACTTCACGCGAGGCGGAGCGGGTAAAACCGATAATACCTGCCTTGGTCGCGGCGTAGCATGCTTGTCCCGGGTTGCCGTTAAATGCCGCGATACTGGAGATATTGATAATGCGCCCACAGCGCGCGCGTAGCATAGGCTTGATGGCGGCGCGCGTACAAAGAAAGACACTCTTTAAGTTGGTATCAATCATAGCGTTCCAATCTTCATCGCTCATGCGCAAAAGAAGGCGGTCGCGCAGAATACCGGCGTTATTTACCAGTATGTCTAATCTTTCTCTCTGCGCCAGTAAGGCATCAAACAATTTTGTTACGCTGTCAGATGAGGAAATATCGGCAGACAGAGCTAATGCCTGTCCTCCTAATGCGTGTATTTCAGCAACTACCGCATCAGCATTTTGTGATGAGTATGAGTTGACCGCAACAAAAGCGCCGTTCCTGGCAAGCTTGAGCGCAATGGCGCGTCCGATTCCGCGTCCGGCTCCTGTAACTAGGGCTGTTTTACCTTGTAGCGTCATATTGTTAAACCATTGCGCAGATATTCTGTAAGAGTGTTGGCATCACTGATATTGGCAACTTTCGCATACTTGTCAATACGTTTCATCAGGTTAGAAAGTACGTTACCAGGACCGATTTCCACAAACAAATCCGCTCCATGAGAAATCAAATAAGACATGGACTTGCTCCATTGTACAGGGTTGCACAGTTGTTGTACCAGCTCATCCTTAAATGAAGCAATTGGGGAAGCAGAAGTATTGCCGATTACTGAAAATTTGGGATGGTTGAAGTGCACTTCAGAGAGGGCTTGCGTCAGCCTATCTGTAGCAGATTGCATGAGCGGCGAATGAAAAGCTACGCTTCCTGCTATCGGTACTGTTTTAATTGCGCCGCGCTCTTTTGCCTTGTTGATTGCTTTATCAACATTGCTGCGCTCCCCGCTGACTACTACTTGTCCTGGGTAGTTATAGTTGGCAACAAAAACACCGGCGTCGCAAGCCAGTGCCAAAACGGCGTCATCCGCTAAGCCTATAATTACCGCTGCCGCGCACGCTTTTTGTGCTCCTACTTGGTACATAAATTGCCCGCGCTTACGTGTTAGTTTGAGTGCATCGCGCATATTAAGTACACCGGCTGCGGCTAAAGCGGTATACTCTCCAAGGCTGTGCCCGGCAGCATATGAAGGCGAGATATAGCTTGGGCTGCGCCGCATGACAGCCAGCAGGGCCATGCTGAAAGTAAGAAGCGCTGGCTGGACGTTGAAAGGCAGACATAACTCTTTCGCTGGTCCCTCAAAACACAGTCTCGAAACCGAGAATCCCAGTGTGGTATCGGCTTCATCAAACACAGCGCGCGCTTCAGGAAAAGAGCCATATACGTCTCTTCCCATTCCCACATACTGTGAGCCATGGCCGGGGAAAACAAAGACCACATTAAGAGGATGAGCCATTGTCCATCTCTTCCGAGTATGTCATCGGCTTAAGGCGGAGCTCAGGAACTCTTTTTGGTTTTTGTCTTTATCTCGACAACTTCACGGCCGTTATAAGTGCCGCATGTAGGGCATGCATGGTGCGGAAGCATCGGTTGCGTACACTGAGGACAGGCCATAGCAGGGGCAACTTTTGCTTTCAAATGGGCGCGGCGTTCGCCTTGACGGGCGTGGGAACATTTTTTCTTAGGTAATGGCGTCATTAATTTTGCTCCTTGATATATTCCTAATTAAGCTTTATTCCTTGACAATCGACGCGGCATAGCGGTTTCATAGGAATTGCTAACAGTGCATACTGCCGCGCCGCCTCGCTGAGATCCAGAATCAAATGCTCATCAATGGTTAAATCGTCTGATTCCTCTGACTCGTCCAACATGGCACCAGTTGTAACGTCAGTAAGGGGGAAGTACTCTTCTTCAATATTTAGCTCAAGAGGGCTATTAAAGCTTTCGAGGCAACGCGCGCATGTAATCTGCACGCATGTGTGCAATGTGCCTCGCACCAGCACGCTGCGGTTAGTGCGCATTAGCTTTACCTCGCCTTTTACGTCGCTTTTACCGTAGCCTGTGATATCTATGCAACCGCTAATCGGCACTGTTTTATCAGTGCCAACAGGGCCTTTAAGTAATTGCGCAACATTAATTTCCAACATGGCTTCTTCTAGAAAACCTTATTGCTTGACAATACAAAACACACCACAAGGTGTGTTTTAAATTATTATTAAGCTAATTATCACTCGACGTAATTCTATCACAAGTTGGTCTAATTGTTGAAATTGGTCCGGTCGCCGGGAATAATTATTACTGTGCATGGTCTGAGTTTTTTCTTATATTTATTGACAGTGCTGGACATGGCATCTATAATCCTATCACTCAATAGAATTATTCTGGCAAGGGGGATTTTATGGCTGCGAAAGCTTTTGTTCTTGTCGAGACCGCTGTCGGGAAAAATAAAGATGTTGTTGGTATTTTAAATGATATGAATGGTGTAAAATCGGTAGATGTTGTTACCGGGCCATATGATATTATTGCGGTGATAGAAGCGGACACGCTTAATGAAATTGGCGATGCCATTACATCCAAGAT
>WRDV01000090.1 GCA_009779655.1 Dehalococcoidia bacterium | reverse complement strand
TGTTGCGCCGCTGAGACAGCCTTCTGCTGAGTCAGTACAGCCGTTAAACTACTCGTACTAAACAAAAACACGGCCAACAATGTGACCGTGAATATCTTCATAGCTATGGCCTTTGCGGATTGGCTCGTTCTCATGCGGGCTCCTCCTTAGGATATTTGTATGATCTCGCACAGTGTAGCAACCACAATAAGTGCGTGTCAAGTTATTGTGTGAGTCCATAACATATTGGACTTATGCAGGCTTGTCCAACTCATCACTAAATGGCCAAAAACATGGGCATTCTTGATGGGGATGTCAACACTTTTTCGGACAGAAAGTTAAGCAAGTGCAGGTACCAAAATATTTGACAGTAGGGAGCTGCCAATAGGCCGTTCCATCTTTTCGGATTCCAAAAGCAGCGTAGTGTATTCTCTTGGAGATCTGTATCCCAATCTTGCTTGTAACCGCCGATTGTTATAGTCAATTATCTGCAACTTGTTGTAATTGCAAATGGGTTGCAAAAAGGCGAGTTATGTGCTATAGTGAGCGCATTATGGCACAATCTAAAGAACTTTTAAGTCAGCTTGGGGAGAAAGGCTATCGGCTTACGCCGCAGCGCCTCATGATATTAGAACAGGTTGAAGCTGCCGATGGGCATGTGAGCGCCGAGGAAATCCTCCAGCGCGTCAGAGTGCGCTATTCCAATCTCAATATCTCCACAGTATACCGTACGCTTGAACTTCTTAAAGAATTGGCGCTGGTAACAGAGACTGATATGGGAGACGGGCGGGTGCGCTTTCATGCCGTGGACAAAAGCCGTCATCACCATTTGGTATGTTTGGCTTGCGGGCAGATGACGGATCTAGACGAAGCCGAGCTTAAGCCGCTTAGCGATCTTCTGCTTGCTCGCCACGGCTTTATTGCGGACCTTTGTCATATAGCAATCTTTGGCCGCTGTAAAAATTGCGCGTAGCATCGTCATGCCGCAAGTCCATTGTGCCCGCATAGAATTCGCGCATTTTTGACATAATGTGTTTGCTCTTTGCGCATTTTCGTCTCAATGAAACATGCGAGGGGATTAGAAACATTACTTATTGATTTATTGATGAAACACTCTCGAAAAATGAATTTAGAATTTTGGGATAAAGCAAGAGCATATCACGGGCATGAATGCCCGGGTCTTGCTATTGGGGTTAAAATCTGCGAGGCAGTTGTAGAAAAAATGAATGTTAGCCCTGCTTTTAATGAAGAACTGGTCTGTATTACAGAAAACGACGCCTGTGGAGTAGACGCTATTCAAGCTCTGATGAATTGCACCATAGAAAATGGCAATTTGATTTATAACAATAACGATAAGCAGGTGTTTACGGTTATTAAATACGGCAGCGGACAATGCATGCGGTTTAGTCTAAAGATCGGAAATAAGGCAATGGAGCGCCGTTATTACCAAGAATATCTGCTAAGCGCCTCAGTTGACGATTTGTTTGATTGTGAAGAAGTTAGCGTGCCGTTGCCGTAGGCGGCGCGTATTCTCTCGGCTGTTATGTGCGAGAAATGCGATGATTTTGTATTGCGAGAGCTGCTACAAAGATTGCCGGCGCAGACAGTGAGTAGCAAAAGCGATGAGTAATGCGCCTATTTGGAATATTTTAAGAATCTGAGAGTGGAGTTAAATAATGAAGATCAAAAAATCGGTTCACTTGCTTGCGGCCTTTCTTCTGGTAATAGCTTTGGTCGCTTGCAGCTGCGGTTCGCTCAGAGTGAGCGGTGAGACAAGAATTATTGTCGATGTATGGGGGCGCGAGGTGGAAATCCCTGCAAACGTGGAGAGGATTATTGCACTTGGCTCAGGCGCGCCGCGTATAGCCGCTTATCTCAATGCAATGGACATGGTTGTCGGCGCAGAAGAGTATATTTCGCAGGGAGTTAGTGTCGCGAGGGATTACAATCCTGTTCACTACGATAAACTTTTGACATTGCCATTTGTAGGTGCCGGAGGCGGCAGCGGCAATAATAATGCTTATCCCGAGGAAATCATAAAGCTCTCGCCGGATGTTATCATTGCCGGGTTTGATTTGGAAGCTGCTAATGAACTGCAGGCGCAGACCGGTATCCCGGTTGTTTCGGTTAGGCATGCTACGGGATTAGCTGCGGATGATTTCTATCGAGCTATGCGCGTATTTGCTGATGTTATCGGAGCGCAGGAACGGTGCGAAGCGCTATTAGCTTATATTGATATGATGAAAGAAGACCTAATGCTTCGAACGTCAAGCGTTCCTGAAAACGAAAAACTAAAAGCATACGCCGGAGCAGTTACATGGAATGGCAGGCGCGGTTTTTCCGGAACATATTCAAACTTCGGCATCTTTGATGCGATTAACGCTAAAAATGTTGCATATAACGCAAGCATAGCGGCCTTCTATGAAGCTAACCTTGAGAGCATAGTCGTATGGAATCCGGACGTCATCTTTCTCGATCCCGGCAATATGGACTTAGTAAACGATGAATACAGAATTAATCCGAATTATTTTAACTCTCTTCGTGCGGTTCGAGAGGGTAATGTTTATACTATGCCTGCATTTAATTTCGCCGGAACAAACATAACTTATGCGTTTATGAACGCCTACTACGCCGGAATTATCCTATTCCCGGAGCAATTCGCCGATGTAGACATCGCAAAAAAATCCGAGGAAATATTGATGATGTTTCTCGGCGTGAATACATACGAGCTTATGGCTCAAGGTGGTCTTTATTACGGCAAGATAATGATAGGCGAATAATACTAGATGTTATTTAGGCGCTCATTAAGCGAAACCCACGAGTATAACCGCTACATCGGGAAGAAATGGCTGGTTCTTGGCGTTCTTGTTGCCATTTTATGCGCCTCTGTTTTAATTGCTCTTTCTGTGGGCTCATCGGGCCTCAGTTTATCCGAAATACTGCGGGTTATATTAGGCGGGGGTGATGATGGAAGCAGGAGCATTATTTTTAATGTACGCATGCCCAGAATCGCAACCGGAGCTGGCGTCGGGATTGCGCTTGCTATGGCGGGCTGCGTTATGCAAAACGTGCTCCGAAATCCATTGGCCTCAGCATCGACGCTTGGGATATCGCAGGGCGCTTCTTTCGGGGCGGCGCTTGCCATAATATATTTTCAAGCCGGTACTCAAATAAGTTATGCTGCTACCGGCGCTATTACATTTACAAATCCTTATACCGTGGTGGTATGCGCTTTTTTGGGCGGGATTACCACGACAATTTTGATTTTGTTTTTATCTCGCGTAACAGGGGTATCTCCGGCAGTGATGATACTCGCGGGTGTCGCTATAAGCGCTATGTTCACCGGTGCGACGACACTCATACAATACTTCAGCGACGATAACAGGATTGCCGCTGTCGTATACTGGACTTTCGGTAATCTCGGACGAGCGGGCTGGAGAGAAATATCGCTTATCTATATTCTCAGCGCGGCGGCGTTTATTTATTTCATTTTTAACCGATGGAATTACAATGCTATGGAATCCGGAACCAATACGGCAAAAAGT
>WRDV01000089.1 GCA_009779655.1 Dehalococcoidia bacterium | reverse complement strand
ATCGGAGCATCAGGCGGCAATACCAAAATACACTCATGGTTTTGAGAAAGCCCCAATTCCATCTCAGAGCAAATCATTCCCTCAGAGAATACGCCGCGGATTTTGTTAGGTTTGAGAACCGTTTTATAGCCGCTATGCCCGTCAACCAAATGTGCCCCAACACGTGCCAAGGCAACTTTGTCGCCGACGGTTAAATTAGGAGCGCCGCAAACAACCGTTAACTGTTCAGCGCCCAAACTAACCGTTGCCAAACGCAAGCGGTCAGCATTCGGATGCGGAGCGACAGCGGCTATCTGCCCAACAAAAACATCTCCCCAGCCGCCGATAATATCTACGCGGGATACCTCCGTGCCAGCAAGTGTAATACGTTTAGCCAGTATCTCAGGCGAGATATTAATATCAACATACCGGCGCAGCCATTTAAGCGAGCATTTCATTTAAAACTGCCTCAAGAAGCGCAGGTCGCTTCCATAGAAAAGCCTTATGTCTTCTACTCCGTATTTCAGCAGCGGTATACGCTCAATGCCCATACCGAAAGCAAAACCGGAGTATTTCTTTGAATCAATACCCACGCCTTCCAGCACGCTCGGATGGACCATGCCTGAGCCTAAGACCTCAATCCATCCATTGCCGCCGCACAGCCGGCAACCGTCACCGCGGCATACAGCGCATTCAACAGCCATCTCGGCGCCGGGCTCAACATACGGAAAGAAATCGCAGCGAAAACGCACGCGCCTGTCAGGGCCAAAGAAACGACGGGCAAATTCATGCAGCGTACCTTTTAGATCAGCCATGCTAATCCCTTCATCCACCGCCAATCCTTCAACCTGGCTAAACATAGACAGATGAGTGGCATCTGTTGCCTCATAACGATGTACAATGCCAGGCACGACAATACGGATAGGCGGCTTGGTATGCTCCATTGTCCGCACCTGCATAGGCGATGTATGCGTCCTAAGCAGCATACGCCATCCTTTGTCATTAGGAGGAGCATCGAGCCAGAAAGTATCTGTCGCAGCACGCGCCGGATGCTCTTTCGGCATATTGAGCATATCAAAGTTGTAATAATCCCACTCAACCTCAGGCCCATCCATCACCTGAAAACCCATCGCCGTAAAGATATCGGAAATCTCATTCATCGCCTGTGCAACCGGATGCAGTCGCCCGCGAACGAAAGGCCGCCCCGGTAGGGAAATATCGATAGCATCTCTTGAGGCAGATGAGAGTAACTCTATCTCACGCCGGGATTCTTCTTTTTGTTTGATGGCAGCCTCAAGCTTGAGCTTAAGAGCATTGCTGACAGCGCCGGCTTCCTTGCGTTCTTCAATAGACAGAGCAGCAAGTCCGCGCAAAATCTCGGTAAGACGACTTTTTTTGCCTAGATAGCGGATGCGCCATTCTTCCAACTGCGCGAAAGTACCCGCTGCCGCAAGCTCGGAATAGGCTTGTCCTTCCAACTCATCGATTTGCTGTTTAATATGCATGATATGTCAAATTATGAGCAAGCATTATAGATTATGCATGACACGAGGGTCAAAATATGACTGATTAACAAGTGCCTCAATCATCTTGCTGCCATCAAAGGTTTTTTAAATAATTTATTGACCATTGAACCCAGTCGACATTTCTCCTTAGCTCGTAATCAGGCGTAATGCCATGTCCTTCAATAAGGTTGTCATTAGGCGTAAGCCATCGTGCCACAGTCAAATAAATGGCAGATCCGTTGGATAACTTATAAAGGACATTCACGCTGCCCTTTCCATAAGTCACCTCTCCCACAATTACTGCGCGGCCATGATCTTGTAACGCACCGCTGAATACCTCGCTGGCGCTGGCGCTATTTGCGTTAACCAGCACCGCCATGGGCAAATCTGTGGTTTCTTTCTGCGTTGTGGTTTTCACCACATCCCGTGAGCCGTCATTGTTGCATATAGTAAGCACCGTACCTGATTTAATAAAACGGCTAACGGCGTCTACCACGGCCGATATTAAGCCACCCGGATTATCACGCAGATCAACAATTATGCCTTTAGCTCCGTTACCGGCTATCTCCTTAAGTACCGCACCCAGCTCATCATTAGTATTCTCATTAAAATGGCTAATACCTATGCAGGCAATTTCACCCCTCATTTCCAAGCTAACACTCGGAATAGTAATTTCGGCGCGGGTAATAGTCATTAGAGTGGGCTCTGTAGCATCCTTATGATGCACCAATATCACCACCTGCGTACCAATCTCGCCCCTCATCCTTGTGCTCAGATCAGTTATTGTCATACCGCTGGTAGAGATACCATCAATCTCAAGCAGCACATCTCCGGCCTGCACGCCTGCAGCCTCAGCAGGTGAGTTGGAGAAAACCCTGGTGATAATCAGCTGCCCTCCCATGGCGGTAACATAAACTCCGATACCACTATAGTTTCCAGCCAAATCCTTAAGATAATCCTCATATTGCTGCTGAGTAAGATACGCCGAATGCGAATCGTTCAGCGCGTCCATCATGGCCTGCACCGCAGCTTTGCTGACGGCGCTGAAGTCCACGCTGTCAGGATCGACATATTCCTGACGTAATAGCTTCCAAGCGTCCTCTATTGCCGCAAAATCTTTATCGCGGGATGACAGCGACAAATCAATAAAACAACCCTGGCACAACAACGCCAGTATAAGAGCCATGGAAGCAAACAGAACCCAGCCACGCCGTACAAATGAGCGCATATTCTTAACTCCTTCGTAGTCAAGAGATAATAGGTATTTGATATATAGTGTAGCAGGAAACCACCCTGTAACAAAGGGTAGCTTTGACACATGCAAGATCATGGCGCTGCGCCATTCTCGGCAATGAGGAAAACACAGCCAAGCAATTCTATAAGCCGAGTTCTGTATCCGCCGAAGCGGACTGTGACCATCTATCTAGCCATGGCGTTACCGCCAAGTTCATGCGACCAACCCGGGGACAGGCCAGGCGCCATAAAGTCCCCCTATTTGGTCTTGCTCCGGATGGGGTTTGCACGGCCGGCCGGTCGCCCGACACGCCGGTGAGCTCTTACCTCGCCATTTCACCCTTGCTCCGGTTGCCCGGGGCGGTATGTTTCTGTGGCACTATGCCGTAGGGTTCCCCCTCCTGGATGTTATCCAGCATCCTGCCAGGTGGAGCTCGGACTTTCCTCTCGCCGAAAAGCGAGCGGTCACACGAATTGCTTGGCCTTATACACTCTATCTGAGATGATAAATTCTGTCAAAAGCAGGCGCGAGCAATTGCATCTGCCACAGATGGCAGTATTCTCACCTAGGCAAACGCGTCTCAGTTTAAGCAATATGCCAACTGCCACGCAACTAAAAACATATTGACACTGCATATCTTCTAGAATAGAATATCTGTGTTTATGCAAGGCGGCCTCACCATTTTGTATGCGTAAACGTGCGGGCGAGCCAAAAGTAGCATTCGCGCCAATACCAGAATTAGGAAGGCTTGTTTTATTATGGATACGTCGCTTAAAACTAAACTGAATGAGGATCTTAAACAAGCATT
>WRDV01000088.1 GCA_009779655.1 Dehalococcoidia bacterium | reverse complement strand
GGAGCACGATTTAGCATCACAGGACGCTCTTTGACAACCTCCTCCAGCACATCAAACACCTCGGGCTTGGCACGCTCCACCAAACGGCGGGCACTCTTGATATTAGATGCCAGACCTTCCACCACTAAGCGATGCATGACAAATGGTTTGAATAGTTCCAGCGCCATGCGACGCGGTAAACCGCACTGATACAACTTAAGCGACGGACCGACTACAATCACCGAGCGACCGGAATAGTCCACGCGCTTACCTAGCAAATTCTGGCGGAAGCGCCCCTGTTTGCCGCGCAACATATCAGAGAGAGATTTTGCTTTATGATCGCCGGAAACTGATACGGCGCGGCCGCGGCGGGCGTTATCAATAAGCGAATCAACAGCTTCCTGAAGCATACGTTTTTCATTGCGTATAATAATTTCCGGCGCGCCTATTTCCATTAAATGACGCAGGCGATTGTTACGGTTAATAACACGGCGATAAAGATCATTTAAATCCGACGTGGCAAAACGACCTCCGTCAAGCTGCACCATAGGACGCAGGTCGGGAGGCAGCACAGGCAGAATAGTCAACACCATCCAAGCCGGTTTGTTGGAAGAGCGGCGGAAGGCTTCAACCAGCTGCAGCTGCTTGGCGGCCTTGCGGCGGCGCTGCCCTGAAGAAGAATGCGTCTCTTGAATCAAATGACTGCGCAACTCGTCCAAATCAATAGACGAGAGCAAATTGAGAATGGCTTCAGCGCCCATACCGGCCTCAAATACGCGCGAATAGTTAGTTTTGAGTTCATGGTATTGATTCTCGGTAAGCAGAGCTCCTTTGCGCAAATCACGGAGCTGCTCAATTTTAGACGGCAGCTCATCTTCCAAACTAGCGCGCTCAGCATCAAAAGTACGCCTCAACTGATTGACTTCTTCAACGGTAGCCTGATTTTTCTCTAGCTCGGCCGCCTTGTTTTCAATCCGGATTTTGCGCTGCGCTATCTCATCACTGAATTGTTCTTCGATTTGTTTAATTGCCTCAGAGCGCGCTTCCTCATTTACAGACATAACAATATAATGCGAAAAATATATGACGCGCTCAAGAGAACGGGCGGAAAGATCAAGCAGCAAGCCAACGCGACTGGGTATACCGCGGGCAAACCAAATATGGCTTACAGGACAAGCAAGTTCAATATGACCTATGCGCTCACGACGCACCTTGGCGCGGGCAATCTCCACGCCGCATTTGTCGCAGACAATACCCTTAAACCGCACGCGTTTATATTTGCCGCAGGCGCATTCGAAATCTTTGATAGGACCAAAAATACGCTCGCAAAACAATCCGTCGCGCTCAGGCTTGAGAGTACGGTAATTAATAGTCTCAGGTTTCGTGACCTCGCCGTAAGACCAACTTAAGATCTGTTCCGGCGAAGCTAAAGCAACGCGCACTGCATCAAAATCATTAACTTCCAGCATTCTCTTCTTCTCCATCACGTTCTTCGGCCTCTGCATCCACCATCAGAGAGATAGCACTGTCTAAAACAGACACATCTTTCTCATTGCTTCTAGCTTCATGCACCTTGCCGGATGTAGTACTTTTTTCTTCTTCATTCAACACTTCTACCGACAGGCCAAGACTCTGTAATTCTTTCACTAACACTTTAAACGATTCAGGAACACCGGGCGAGAGAACATCCTCGCCTTTGACGATAGCCTCATAAGTCTTAGAGCGTCCCGTAACATCGTCAGACTTTGTTGTAAGCATCTCCTGAAGGTTATGGGCTGCGCCATATGCTTCAAGCGACCATACTTCCATTTCGCCGAAACGCTGACCGCCAAATTGAGCCTTGCCTCCAAGCGGCTGCTGCGAAATAAGCGAGTACGGGCCGGTAGCGCGGGCATGCACCTTATCTTCTACCAAGTGAATCAGCTTAAGCATATAGATATTGCCCACAGTTACCGGCTGATCAAAATACTCGCCGGTACGTCCGTCGCGAAGCTGTGACTTGCCTCCAATCGGCGAAGGCAGATTATTATCCTCACAAATCCGGCGCACCTGCTTCTCCAATTCCTTGGCACTCATCTTACCCGAAGCCACGCCATGAGCATCTAACCACAATCTAAAACAGATAATACGCGCATCGCCGCAGTTTTTGCCGTCAAACACTTTCTCAGGATCTTGTCCTTTGCTCTTGATCCAGCTCTTGGTTTTCTCCAAATCAAAGGATGACGTGTGATTGTCTGAATCAAACACCACGGCCTGCGCCTGCTGCGCCATCCATAAGCGCGCTAAACCATCTTCAATATCCGTATCTAAAGCGCCGTCAAATACCGGCGTTACCGCCTTGAATCCCAGCCATTGGCCTACCCAGCCAAGATGAGTTTCCAGAATCTGGCCCAAATTCATACGAGAGGGCACACCGATTGGATTAAGTATTATGTCGACCGGAGTGCCGTCAGGCAGATAAGGCATATCTTCCACCGGGGCGACAATAGAGATAACGCCCTTATTGCCATGGCGACCGGCCAGCTTATCGCCGGCAGAAATCTTACGACGCTGCGCAACCCATACCTGCACCCATTTATTTACGCGCGCCGGCAAATCGTTGCCGTCATCGCGAGAAAATATGCGCACCTTAATAACTTTACCCGATTCTCCATGCGGCACGCGTAGCGAAGTATCCTTTACCTCGCGCGCTTTCTCGCCAAAAATGGCGCGTAGCAGTTTCTCTTCTGCGGAAAGCTCCGTTTCGCCTTTTGGTGTGATTTTACCGACTAGGATATCGCCCGGCTCCACTTCGGCGCCGACGCGAATGATGCCATACTCATCCAGCTCGCGCAGATTTTCCTCGCTCACATTCGGGATATCGCGCGTAATTTCTTCCGGACCAAGTTTGGTATCACGCGCTTCCACCTCATGTTTGGAAATATGTATGGAGGTGAACTTATCGCGCTCCAGCAACCTGTCGCTTACGATAATAGCATCCTCATAATTATAACCGCCCCAGCTCATGAAAGCGGCGACTACATTCTGTCCAAGCGCCAGCTCCCCATGCTCGGTTGCCGAGCCGTCCGCCAGCACCTGCCCGACTTTGACTTTATCATTTTTGCTCACGATGGGGCGCTGATTGATGCATGTACCCTGATTGGTACGCACAAATTTCTTAAGAGGATAGATTTCTTCATGCCCGTCAGGTGCGGTAACACGAATTTCATAACCGGTAACTGAAGACACGACGCCATTAGTCCTACTAAACTGCACCTGACCGCTATAACGCACAGCCTCAGCTTCCATTCCGGTTGCCACCAAAGGCGACTCGGGAAGCACAAGCGGCACGCCTTGACGCTGCATGTTTGCGCCCATAAGCGCGCGGTTAGCATCATCATGCTCCAAGAAAGGAATAAGGGAGGCCGCCACGCTGAAAATTTGCTTAGGCGAAACATCCATGTATTCGACTTTAGACGGCGGGACGAATAGATACTGGTCCGCAAGACGCGTTTCCACTCTATCATCCGCGAATTCGCGTAAGGCATTCAGCTTGGAATTGGCCTGAGCGATACTATACCTGTCTTCAGTATCCGCCTGCATATATTCTACCTCGGAAGAAACGAAAGGCGGCACTTTAACAACGCGAGGCACAAGCTT
>WRDV01000087.1 GCA_009779655.1 Dehalococcoidia bacterium | reverse complement strand
ATGCCTCTATAGTTTTCTGGTCAATGCCAACTGTGCTTACAAAGTATCCTTCCGACCAAATACTCCCTGTGCCCCAATATACTTGTTTTAGAAAAGCAAAGTTGGCCTTCATACTTTCATTAATAATCCTAAACTCCCCATAAATAACCCCCATAGATAGCCAAATTAGGGATTTATACCGACAATAAAAGGATATTTGACAGACCTCGCTATTCCTACACAACAGGTTATAAATGCATACCGTCAACTGTTCTATGTGGAAAAAGCTTTTCGCATGTTCAAACATCATGCAGTGTTATACTGCATGATGTTTGAACATGGTTAATCTGTGGTTACTTAAGTAATAATTTCCAAGAGGTCTAGTTTAATAGGCCTTGTAAGCCATGCGACGGCCCAGCCACAACCCCAAAACAAGAATTGAGGCAATGCCCAGGGCAGCGCCCGCACCCCACAAAACAAAGGCCGCCCAAGCAGGCTGCGTGGAACCTGCAGAACCAATAGTAAAAGACCTGATCTCTGACCAATGGCCTTCATTGCCAGCTAGGTCAACCGCCATAACGCGCCAGTAATATGGTGCGTCAGAATCTGTGTTTTGCAATTTTTCTGCATCGCTCATCTTATAAGAAGCGTCTACTAAGTCCGTTTTTTCCAGCAACCAAGTAGCGAAAGTGTGGTCTTTGCTAACCTGTAGCGTATAGACAACACCGCTATCGTCAGAAACTGGCCCCCAAACGAAAGCCAACGGCTGCTTAGGGCTGGCATTGGAATCCGGAGACAGAAGTGTTACGGCGTGTGGAGGGGTTTTTTCCATAAAAAACTCTATTTCATACGCTGTGCCACCGACGCTCACGCTAATGGTATACTTATCCTTACCGGTAGCAGCGGGGATTTTAAAACTCACATCAAATGATCCGTCTCCGTTGTTAACCAAAGTAAACTCGCCTACTTGTTTGTTATCAAAAGCCACCTTAACATCATTACTCTCACCAAAGCACGTGATGGTTATCTCCATGCCAACATGCCCCGGATTAAATGCCGAAGTAGGCGGGTTGCTTACAATTTTTGGCACCACGATAAAACTCTTGGTAACAGAGCTCTCGCCGTCGCTGATCTCAATCGTGGCAGAACCGGCAAGCAACATCGGTAGCTTAAAACTGCCGAAGAAACTCCCATATTGGTCAGTTCTTATCGCGGGTGATAAAGTAATTCCGGCACTATTAAATGCAATAGCAATACTGCGGTTAGAACCAAAGCCGGTACCTCTTACCTCAATGGTATCATTATATCCGCCGCTTGTAGGGACAACGGCTATATCAGGTGTAATACTGAATTGCCCGCTGGCAGAATTATCATAAGCATCATTCACTTCAATTACATATTCTCCGCCAATACCGTCTGCTATCATCATGTCAAAATTTACAGTACCGCTAGATGAAGCGGTTCCATTCAGTGTCTGCACAGTTTGACTAGCACTCTTCATAGAAACAGACACTGCTGATCCTGGGAAATAGCCGCTACCTGTTATATCAACTATTGTGCCAACAGCACCACTTGAGCGACTAAACTCAACCTTTGGTGGTAAAACCGTAAATGAAGCGCTAGCCGAATCATTAGTCTGGACATCAGTCACTTTAATGATGCGCTCGCCATGCCTCTCTGACCTCAGATTAAAACGAGCACTCAACGTGCCGCTACTACTTATACTAGGATTGGTAAGAAATGTCTCCACTTTTTCGCCATCTACAGTAATCATGGGAACCTCGGCAAAGCCTGTTCCGGTAATGCTTATTGGAATACTGCCCAAGCTACCAGCATAATCACTAAGCGTTATCTTAAGATCAGGGAGAGAATCCACTACTTCATATGATCCACCACGACCCTGGTGTTTTAGGCATGTCACCCAGACATCTACACGTGTACCAGACGGAAAACCTACAGGAACCTCTCTCGAAATACTAAAAGTGCCATCAGGCTGTATCGCCACACTAGTGGGAATTGGGTTCGTGCTCCACGCAACTACAACATATTCCTCTAAATAATTATAGCCCCATCCTGATACTGTTACAACGCCACCTGGGAGAACTTTCTGAGGAGTAACTTTAATATCATAGTCATCTGCCGCAGAAATCGGACCAAGGATGAGCGCCGATGACAGCAAGCTCAAAATGCATGCTGCCAAAAATACGTTTGCAAGCCTCTTTAATCCCACAATTTCCTCCGCTATAAAACAATACCACTACCGTAATTAATCACGCTTCAATATGCCTCTTTGCTCAATATTGCGCTCATTGAAAGAGTATCTTTTAGCGATAACCTTTGTCAAGCGTCTGTATGAGTCCATAACATATTGGACTTTTCGGTATTTCAGTTTAGCATATTTAAACAGCTCTTTAGAGGCGGAATCTGTTTGGATTGTCAATACTTAACTAGACAAAATTAATAAGCCATTTTTCTTAAACTCCACAGGGGTCATGTAGCCCAGGGTTGAATGTATTCTTGTATTGTTGAACCAATATACATAATTGCTGAGTTTCACCTGAAGCTCTTCCAAAGTATTAAAGTGCTCCCGATAGGCAAACTCGGCTTTGTACAGTTTGAAAGCGGCTTCAGCTACTGCGTTATCCGGAGGAGCCCCTTTACTTGAAAGCGAACGGCGGATACCAAAAAACTCCAAGAGCTCATCAATAGCCATGTTGTCATATTCACTGCCTCTGTCGGTATGGAAGATATCAACGTCAAACAGATTGCAATCCATCGAGGCAAATGTTGATTTAGCCAGCCGGGAATCCCGATTCCATGACGCAGCATGCCCAACCAACTCGCGATTGGCCAAATCTAATAACAGACATGTATATGCCCGCCTGCCGCCGGTTTTCACATAAGTTACATCACTCACCAATACCTCGAGAGGTTTGCGATTAGAGAAGTTAGATAGTGTGGACATGATATTAAGCCAATACCTTCAGCCACAGCGCAATGCACCGAATTTGCACAGCGTCAAACAGGTGGGCATCAAGCGGCTACTTAAACAGGAGGACCGTAGCCTTAATCGCCAGTTTGAAGATTTTGCCGGTTTCTACGGCTTCAAACCTGTATTGTGTCGGCCATATCGGGGGCAAACCAAGGGCAAGGTGAAGCAAACAGTATCATATGTACGCGATAACTTCATGGTTGGAATCAAATACAATTCACTGGACAACCTGAACGGGCAAGCTATCGCTTGGTGTAACAAAGTCAACGGAAAGATTCACGCCACAACGAATGAAATTCCGTTTGAGAGATTAAAAAGGGAGAGCCTCAAGCCCCTAAGGCGCGAATATATCATCGACAAGATCAATCTGAGACGAGTGCAAAAAGACTGCCTTATGAAGAAAGAGCTTGGTGGATTTGACTTTTCTTTTCAGCTATCCATAGACAAGCGTCAGATTGACGAGCTTGCCACCATGAGATTCTTGGAAAATGGGGAGAACGTCGTCTTCCTTGGCCCTCCGGGCGTAGGGAAGACCCGCCTCGCCACTTCACCGGCTTTAGTTGCGGCCGGCCACCGGCGTTCCACCTATTATTACTTAGGAAATGAATAGCTAGACATATATGATAAAAGGTGCTATTCTGAGCGTATGGAGAAATACGATTTACGGCAGTTGAATATTAGGGAGAAGTATCTTCTACGCAAGCAGGTGGT
>WRDV01000086.1 GCA_009779655.1 Dehalococcoidia bacterium | reverse complement strand
ATCAACGAGAAAACCAAAATCGAATCCGCCTCGAAAGTCCGCTCTCTCAACGGCTTGGTCGCGTTCATCGCTGTGCGCCTGGCTGCTGTGGCTCTGATTTTCTACTCGTGATTGGCATTAATAGTATCAACCTTGAAGGCTACATCGCGGAAATCATGAGCAAAAGCGAATACTCCTCATTTGAGAACAAAGTTTTTATCACCGGCCATAGCCGAGGCGCGGCGGTCGCAAATTTGCTAGCGGCGGAACTGACCGCAAGCCAGAAATATGCGCAAAAAGATAACATTTATGCTTACACCTTTGCCACGCCCAATGTTACAAATAGCACCGATGTAAAAATTCCTTCAAAATATTCTAACATATGGAATTTCGTAAATCCCGAGGATTATGTTCCTTATATACCTCTATCGGTTGATGGTTGGGACTACTGGAAATATGGCACCACAATCGCATTTGAGAGTTGGGACGGAAAAGCCATAGCCAGCTTAAATGAAAAGTTTCGAGGAATAACGGGAAATAGCTTTAATGATTATTCATTTTCTTGGCATGGAGCGGTTCAAAAACTGGTAAAAAATCTTCATAAGCTTGCGAAAACATCAAATGATTTTTATGACAATGAACCATGGATTATTGCTTTGGGTCTATATTATTCCCTTGATAGTTTCTTCTATGATTTAGCTTCATATTTATCTGGAGACATGAAGAAAAGTGAAATCACCGATATTCTTCTAACACTCACAAAATCTTGGCATTATTCTGCTATTGCATGGTTCTTTATTGGAAATAGTGGAATCGGTGATAATGTTACATATGCCCACGCCCGAGAGACGTATATAGCTTGGGTTCAATCAACAAATGCAAGCATCCAATATTCCACGAAAATCAAAGGCTTCTATGCCCGGATTGCCTGCCCAGTGGATGTTGAGGTGCATGATGGCACAAAGTTAATCGGAAGGATTGTCAACGACATAGTTGACGGGAGCCTGCCGTCAAACCTATCCTTAACAGTCATTGATGACGAGAAGTACATTTACCTGCCACCAGGAGGGAACTACTCATTGAAGATGATTGGTACTGCCACGGGAACAATGGACTATACAATTGAAAGTTTGGACATTCTAACAATGCAGACAACTGCAGAAAAGAGTTTTAACAAGGTTGCACTGCAAACAGGCAAGACCATGATAAGCTCTATCAACGATGATCTTGACGCACCCGATGTTAAGCTCTTTGTACTAGATGCAAATGGAAACCCTGTTAGCGAAGTGCTCCCGAATGGTATGGAGATACCCTATAGCACTACTAAATATGTTGGGATTTTCCGTTGGAGGACTAACCATGAAGCCAACTTCCGCAACTGGTTCAAGTTCATCTTCCTATTCGGTTGGCTCTGGATGTGGTTCATCTAAATAACTAATAGCAAAACTGAACTCACTATTCCTCAAAGGAATAGTGGGTTTATCTTTGAAGGAGGTGTGTTCTATGAAAGAAACGAAAAACGTAAAGCCACAACAAAACAGTGAAGCTTTTGCTATAGCATCATTTATTTGTGCGGTTATTCCGCACATACTTTATGCTCTTACCTCAATCATTTCTATCTTTGACAATAGGGCTTTTGGTATTATATATGTTATTTATTTTTCACCGCTAGTATTGTATTCAGTAGCAATCGCTTCAGTATTTTTAGGAATTAAGGGATTGAAATCTGAAGCTCGAATTTTCTCATATGTTGCTCTGGCTTTAACTTTGATACCAGTTATTTGGGTGCTTCTTTGTTTTGTGGCTACTCTTATTTATTGATTTTTCTAAGTGCAATCCGGTAATCAAGGGACAAAGGGCAAGTGTGTCCTTTGTCCCTTTTTCCATTATGTCTTTCAGTTCGTTGTCAAGGTGCAGGTAGTATTTTTTCTCTTGAATCCTGTGCGAGAAAAAATCTCCACCTTTCCCCTGACAAGGCAAGCATCATTTGCGGAAAAAAGATTTTTGGACAAGTTGCATAAAATTCACCTATTTATTTTGGAACCATATTATGGTAAGATGAATTTAGGCCTTGATATAAAAGGGATTGATGGCCTTATAGTGTTTTGAATATGCGACTTAATAAGAGTTGCTTCATAACTTGTATTGAAAATGTAATTTTTCGTTGGTGGTGCATCCTTGTAGGTAGCAGTGACCGACACGTTTTTGGCAGGCATGGAGAAAGTAGTAGTGACAGCATTTGCATTGGCGAAGCTCACGCCGTCCGAGCTTGTCCATTTGTCAAACACCTTGCCAGTTGGGGCTGTGTTCGCTGTGATAGTAACGGTTGCGTTCGCGGCATAGTTACCGCCGCCGGAGCCGTTGTTCACCGCTACAGCATAGCTCGTAGCGTTCGCCGTCCACCCAGCTGTTACAGTGCCGTTGCTTGTACCGAATGTGTAGACGTTCCCGCTTAGGCTACCGCCGCCGGAGAGCGTCCACCCAGTGAAGGTGTAACCGCTCAGGGCCGGGGTCGGCGTAGGAGTTGGCAGTGTGTATGTAGTTCCTTGTGCCTGCGTAACAGAAGTCGGTGTGACACTACCGCCGTTAGCATTAAGGGTGAGGGTGTACGTAGCGGCAGTTCCTTGCAACTCCCTCAAAAACGGATAGCCATCGTTCACCGCAGGGTCTATGTCCCATACAGTATCAAAGTCAAAGCCAACAAAGCTTGCCTTGTTTTTCATTTGGGCAGAGGTAAGCTGTGTGCCATATTCACTGCCGTAAAGGTCTAAGCAATAATAGTTGGGGGCACTGCCACTGGTTGATCCAATAAGTCCACCCAGATTTACGCTAGGAGCAGAAGCACTAACTATTCCAGTGCTATAGCAGTTGCCTCTTACACCTGAACCGATATTGCCTGCTATTCCACCTGCCCTCACAAGGCGTCCGCCAGTTGCTGAAATGGTTCCTGTGTTAAAGCAGTTTGTTTGTCCTCCTGAGCCGGAAATTCCACCTGCATAAGCAGTGTATATAGAAATTGAGGTTACGCTTCCTGCATTGTAGCATCTATATACATTGCCAGTTGTAAGCATTGACCAACCATTTGAACCGCAAATTCCGCCTGCGTAAGAATTAGCTCCACCTCCATTTTGAGCGGTCGAGGAAGCATTTGAATATACTGCTCCTGTATTAAAACTATTGCCTATTTTAATGGCATCTACACCAATCTGTCCTGCAATTCCGCCTGCATAAGCAGAGACAGTACCCGCAGAAGTTGTTGATTTTGCTGATATATCGCCTGTATTAAAACAATTAGATAAAGTCGGCATGGGGTATGATGAGGAAATGCCCATATTCCCGCAAATGCCCCCGGCGCTAACTCCTTGAATACTTATATTTGCATTAGTAACACCTGAAACATTTCCCGTATTGTAGCAATTGCTGATATGGCCATTACTACCGCCACATATTGCTCCAACTCTAGTAGCAGAAGACCGTGAAACATTTATGTTTGTGTTTTCTAAGCCTACATTTTTTACGTAAGCACTAGTAATGTAGCCAAACAAACCATTATTCTCGTAGCCATCGCCTGTAATGGTCAGATTGCGGATTACATACCCTTGACCGTCAAACGTTCCCGTAAATGCTGTACTAGCAGAGCTGCCAATCGGCACCCACTCAGCGCCAGATAAATCAGAACTTGTATTCACAGTGAAAACATGATATAATCGGTGCATGAAAGAATATAAGAAGCGAGAGAGGACGTACCCGAGCGACCTGACAGACAGGCAATGGGAAGAAATCGCACCGCTGTAT
>WRDV01000085.1 GCA_009779655.1 Dehalococcoidia bacterium | reverse complement strand
TATACTCCGTGGCAGTTGGTTTGGGAATGCTTGTTACGATGCTGACAGTATCCGTACTGATTCCGCGCTTTAATTACAAACAGATTATTATCTTCTCTTGTCTGTTAGGCAGCGCTGCAAGTTTTCTAATGTTTTTTGTAGGATACGAGCATTTTTGGATTTGCGTTCCGCTGCTGTTACTTACAGGCATTCCTCTTGGCGCAATTAATGCGCTGGTATATCCTATGATCGGAGACGCGCTGGATTATATGGAGTGGAAAACCGGCGTGCGCTACACAGGAATCGGACAAGCTTGTATGACATTTACACAGAAATTCGGAAATGCTGTAGCAACATCGGCAATCGTGCTTATGTACTTGCTGATTAACCTTGACATCGGCAGCATCGGTATTGAATATACTGTAGATGTTACAACGCTGAACCCGTCCGTACGCAGGGGCATGTTTTCTCTCGTATCCCTTATTCCTGCGATATCGCTACTGCTTTGTTTGATTCCGGTCATTTTTTACGATTTGACAGGTGCGAAAAAGGAGAGGATAACGAGAGAGTTAGCCCAACAGAGAAAACAAAAGGGTATTGAGATTGTTGACGGCATATCAGTTCCTTAGTTTTCATGCATACGCTCTTAATGCCTCTCTGTAAGCTCGCCTTCTACGCTTCTTGCCGCAATCATAAATACCTGTTTCGTCATATCAACAATTTCACCAACGCGGCCCGTCTTGAAGCTTCAGAGCCATAGTTAGCTACACTAATTAGAAATGGCGCGGGGACTCATCTCTAATCACCGAAAGCCAATCCTCATTAGACCGAACCTACACTCAAAACTCAAAAAGAACTTAAACCGGCTATTTTCTTACTTTAGTGTCACTTCAATGTTCTCAGCGATATTCAAAGCTAATAATACAAGTTATCTCATAATATTTTTCTAATTAGTCACAAAAAGTTATTGACATTAGAGTTGCTTTATTGTTTATGCTGTCAAAAACATGAGCAATACATAAAAAATAAAGGATGGTGACAAATGCGCGCTTTGAAACACAAAACAACAATCTTATTAAGTATTTTACTCATGGCATGCATGACACTGAGCATTGTGCCTTTGTTATCAAAAGCAACACTCGCGGTAAATACCTCTGTCGAGATTACGAATAGTATGGATGTCGTCAATATCAATAGCGCCATTCAGGGCGCAATTGACGGCGCGGCGCGTGGTGAAAGCATAACCATCGCCGGAAGCAAGACAAATGCCAATGCAGTTATAAACATAATCATTCCTCTAGGCGTCACGGTAAAATGGGAAGCTGTGTCCGAAAATCTGTCGTTCAAAATCAATGGAGGCGGAACGTTTGAGGTAGCTGACGGCGGGAAAATCAATGTTGTTAATAAAGACGCCATCTCTGTTGTCTCAGGCAATGTGATTGTATCCGGCGGGATGATTTCTGCTACAGGAAGCTATTGCACGGCTATTGACATCACAACAGGCAATGTGATCGTATCCGGCGGAGCAGTTATCGCCGACGGAGCAGGGTTGCATGGCTGTTACGCCATATATCTTTCCGGCCCGGGAACTGTAGCTGTAACAGGCGGCGTTGTCTCAGCGCATAATGCCGTTGCCAATATGTTTTGCATTACTCTTAGAGACGGAGGACTGAGCGCCTGTTTGGAAGGCACATATACAGGAGACCTTTCAGCTTATGGCGACGGCATTATCGTTGAGGTAAAATCGCTTGATATTCCTGCATCGTACGGCGGAACAGTAAATGGATTAACACACAAGTCAGGCGGCGACATCAGCACTGTAAGATGGAACACGTCCGGTGTGATTCCTATTATCAGCTTTAATAACGCACAATACGCCATTGAATGGGCAGCGCCGGGGTCTGCAGTGCCCGTTATTCCCGCAAAGAACTCCGTTAGAATCCAAGAAACAGGCGCCGTGTTTGACACACTGACAGACGCGATTGAGACAGCAAACAGCAAGGGTTTGGCGGCATTCACTCTGGAAGTTATAGGTAACATAGCCGAAAAAAGCGATGTTTTCATTAAATCAAACATAACAATAGTTGGCGCAGGCGGTAAGCATACCATTTTAAGCTGCAACATCCGGGTACAAGACGGCGGCAGGCTTACCTTAGGTCACGGAGCAGATACAAACACTCTTACGATTTCAGGCGCGGTAAGTGTCACAAATGGGTCGGTTAATATTAAAGACGGCGTAAACATAAAAAGCGGCGGATACGCATTGCATATCAATGGCTCAAACGCGACCGGAGCCATAAGCGGCGGTCGCTTTGAGGGAAATAGCGTAGCCTTATACATGGAAAATGGGGCTCGGCTAAGTAATATCAGCGGCGGTGTATTCTCAGGCATACAAAACGCGGTTCTTATGTCCGGCGAAGGAACAAAGATCGATGTGATTTCCAGCGGCAGCTTCTATCAGACAGATACTGCCACCGCTATACACGGACACGTTATTTTTGTGAGCTCCGGCGCTCAAATTGGCCTGATCTCCGGCGGATACTTTGAGGCCGCCCTCCACTCCGCTTTGCTTATAATCCGCGGCGGATGGGTCGATGAAATCAGCGGCGGCGAGTTTATAGCTAACAACCGAAATTATTACAACCTCAGCGGCGAGTACATAGGCAACGCTGTAGTTCACATAGAGGCTGAAGCCAACCTCAAAACCGGTATCGGTACCATTTCAGGGGGGTTATTCCATGGCAGTGCACACTTCGGCATACTACTTATAAACTGGTTTGACTCCATTACAGGTCCTCGTATTAATACTATTTGCGGCGGCACCATTCAAGGGGCAGTCGTCGGACTGCAGCCTGACGTTAAAACCAATATCGGTGTGATTTCAGGCGGAACTATCACCGGAAGGCAAGGCATGTTAAATGCAGGCACCATCGGACTGATCAGCGGAGGAGTAATAAACGGCACAAACTCATATGGTATCTTCAATTATTCAGGCGGACAGATTGATGAGATCAGCGGCGGTGCGATTATCGGCGACAGAAGCCATGGCATCGCAAACGCCGGAACAATCAAACTGATATCAGGAGGCGTAATCATCGGCGGCGATTCCGCAGTCTATTGCAACGGAACAACAAAAGGGAAACTTGAAACAATTACTAACGGCGTATTTTGGGGCAAAGGCAATGCAGCAATTACTTTGGCTGCCACCATAGCTCAGGAGTATATACTGCAGCTTGAGCCGGGACTAAATGCCAACATAGGGTTAGGGCGTTACTGGGGAAATAACGGCGTGGTTTTCAACAATGAGTCTATGGTGATATATCCTAATGGTTACTCAATGAGTACTAAGACCTTGACTGTGTCCGGTGTCAATTGCGACGGTTTTAAATATTTGGTTTTGCCAAAGTATACAGTCACTGTTAATGACAGTTACGCCGCTAACAGCGGTGCCGGTTCTTATTCCCAAGGCACTTTAGTCACCATCAACGCCGGCACTAAAAATGGCTGTGCTTTCACCGGCTGGACAGTAAGCTCAGGCGGAGTCGTTCTAAGCGATGCAAGCAATGCCGGCGCTTCGTTCAGTATGCCTGAGAGCGATGTCACCGTGGCAGCCCATTGGGCCGCCGCAGCCTATACGGTCTACTACTATCCCAACGGCGGAACCGGCAGTATGCCGTCTGAGACAGCAGTGCACGGCGATGACTTTACTCTGTCCAAGAATACCTTCACCCGCCCGGGTTATACCTTCACCGGCTGGAATACTACCCCAAGCGGCGGCGCCTTATCATACCCTGACGAATATACCTTCTCGCCCTGGACCCGTAACGATGACTTAACGCTCTACGCCCAGT
>WRDV01000084.1 GCA_009779655.1 Dehalococcoidia bacterium | reverse complement strand
TGTTACGGTCAGGCAATTTGGAAATAGATTTGTCGCGGCATGTGGCTGCTTTGGATGGCCGTCAGCTGGGGCTGACTCCAAAGGAGTTTGAGTTACTGGCATTTCTAATCCGCAATTGCGGGCGCGTTTTTAAACGCGAACAGTTATTGGATAAGGTATGGGGTTATGACTATGCAGGTGATACGCGCACAGTAGATGTGCATATCAGCTGGCTACGTCAGAAAATCGAAACTGATCCGCAACACCCATGCCGCTTAATAACTCTTAGGGGCGTAGGTTATAAATTCGAGTAAAATCCTCTCACTATTACAGCGCATACGTTTGTGGTTTGCTAACACGTTGAGGTGGTGTTTTAGGCCGCTGTCGGACAATTCACTTGATGAGATGCGTATTCGCATGCAGGCAATGGCTCATGGCGAATATGATCAAAAGATGAGTCTCTATGCCTCTAGTGCGACTAAACCGCTTGTTAGAGCTTTCAACGAAATGGCGATTTCTATGGGGCGTGTAATTGCCGCTGCTACGGCTGACCGCGATCGTTTCTCTATTGTTTTATCACATATGGCAGACGGCATTATTGTTGTTGACCGCGATACATGTATTACACTTATCAATGCAGCTGCGCAGCGCATTTTCAGGCTGCATGATTCTGAAGCGGTCGGACGCTCTTTCATTGAAGCAACGCATAACGCTGAAATACATGATCTTCTGCGTATTTGCTTAGATAGCGACAAGCAACAGTCGTGTTTTGTAGAAACACGCACTAACCGTCTTTACCTTAGAGTTGTTGCAACATCACTGCAAAATAACCGAGGTTGTATATTATTGGTGCAGGACCTAACGGAAGTGCGCCGCTTAGAAACGATAAGGCGTGACTTCGTGACAAACATCTCGCATGAATTGCGCACTCCCCTCGCATCATTGAAAGCCATATCTGAAACACTTAATGCCGGGGCAGTTGAAGATCCGTCTGTTGCCCGCGATTTTTTGGGACTTGTCGAAATTGAGGTTGATAAACTGGCGCAGATGATTAATGAGCTAGGAGAGCTTTCCAGAATTGAAAGCGGCTCAGTATCGCTTGTGAGGGCGCCTGTTGATATTGGTGTAATTGTGCAAAATGTTGCCGATAGGCTGCGTGCGCAGCTTAGCCGCAATGAGATCAAGGTAGCCATTGAAACGCCTGATTCCTTGCCGTTTGCTATGCTTGATTATGATAGGATTGAGCGCGTGCTGATAAACCTGATACATAATTCCATCAAATTTACTCCTGCCGGCGGCCTTATTTCGGTTTCGGCTTGTTTGAAAGACAGCGCGATTGTGGTGTCTGTTGCTGATACCGGTGTTGGTATTGAGCCGTCTGATTTGCCGCGCATTTTCGAGCGCTTTTTTAAGGCGGATAAGGCGCATTCTGGCGGCGGTACCGGACTGGGGCTGGCTATAGCGCGCCATACTGTGGAGGCGCACGGTGGGCGTATTTGGGCTGAAAGCGAGTATGGGAAGGGCACGACTATCAGCTTTAGTTTGCCTATTGAGGAGCAAGCGGATAGTTTACTCAGAAACAATGGTATAGTGTGCAAGTAAAACTAATGTAATGAGTAAATCAGGCGATTAAAAAAGAGCCTGATTTACCGGTCTGTGTTTCCGTAATGGTCTCTAATTATTTCTCTGAGTAACAGATATTTTACAATTTCTTAACGCTAATTTAAAGAAAGCTTAACTTATTCGAGTTACTATGATAGTGTGCAAATAGAAAGCAATACTTTGGCTGATATGCACATAAAAAGAGTAGGAGATAAATAGTGAATTTGAAACATGTTCTTAAAAAGTCGGCTTTATTGCTGCTGGCAGGATTAATGCTTGTAGGTTTGTCGGCTGGTTGTTCTGGCAAACCTAGCTTAGATGGTACCGGCGCAACATTCCCGCAACCGCTCTATGATTTGTGGTTTAGGGAGTATTACAGGCAAACCGGCATACAAGTTAATTATGGCGGCGGTGGCTCAGGTCAAGGCATCTCGGATATTATCGGTGGCGTGGTTAACTTCGCCGGCTCAGATGGCATACCTACTGCTGACCAGCTTAAACAGGCTCTTGATGCTTATGGCGAGCTGCTCACTATACCAATGACATCCGGCGCAGTAGCCATCATTTATAACGTGAGCGGTGTCGCCAGTGGGCAACTTAATCTCACCGGCAGTATATTGGCTGATATTTACTTAGGAAATATCACCAAGTGGAATGATTCAAAAATTTCATCCCTTAACCCATCGCTCAACTTGCCAAATGTGGATATTGTTGTGGTGCGCCGTAATGGTTCATCGGGCACTACCAATATCTTTACCAACTACTTGGCTAAAGTAAGCACCGAGTGGCAGAGTACAGTTGGCAGCGGCAATTCTGTCAACTGGCCTAAAGGGCTTGGAGGCGAAGGTAATGCCGGTGTGGCCGGCACGGTAAAGCAAACTCCGAATTCCATCGGTTACGTGGAATTAGCTTACGCTATTCAGGAATCATTGTCTTATGCCAAATTACAGAACAGCGCCGGCAAGTTCATACTGCCCAGCACTGAGTCAGCCTCGTTTGCCTCTGAAGGGGTTAATCTGCCTAACGATATGCGTGTCATGATTACTAACTCTTCTCATGCAGATGCCTACCCAATTGTTGGCTTCACTTGGATTTTAGTCTATGCCAATCAGCCGGATCAAGTAAAGGGAAAGGCATTAGTTGACCTGTTGTGGTGGGCAATTCATGATGGACAAGACAAGTGCGCTGAGTTGCACTACGCCAGACTTTCCAGCGCCGCAGTTGTCAAGGCTGAGGCTTTGATAAAAGCAATCAAGTTTGAAGGCGTTGCGCTTTACACAGGATAACCTCCAAGTGTAAGGGTTCTCCTTTAAAATGGCATTACCGCAAGTGGTCTACTTGCGGTAATGTCATTTTACGCGGGGTTATCCAGCCAATGTGACAATTTTAACAAAACCTTGACATTCTTTTTACATTGCTTTAAAAAGTTCAAGCTATCATTGGTACATAGTGGGTACTAGTCTACTGTTGCCACGTCGCTCTGAAGTTGGTATTGGGAATTGATAATTGCGTGCGTAACAGACTAAGAGTTAGATATTATGGCTAAAAACGATTCGGCGTTGTCTGAGACCGGCCTGCGTATCAAGCGGCGCTATAATTTCACGCGTCGCTTGCTTCGCTTAAGCGATATGATCTTCCCTAATTTTACACGCTTGTGCGCTTGGTTTGTTGTAGCGCTTCTCCTCTTCATCCTTGGTGTGCTTTTTGTGGAAGCTTGGGATGCTATTCGTACTAATGGACTGGCGTTCTTTACCGGTTCAACTTGGGATCCGGTAAGAGGTATTTATGGAGCAATTCCGGCTATTTTCGGTACGATATTAAGCGCCGCATTAGCACTAGTTATTGCCGTGCCTGTCAGTGTCGGCACAGCGGTATTTCTTTCCGAAATTGCGCCTGCATGGCTGTGCAGAATAGCTTCGTTTATCATTGAAATGCTGGCTGCTATTCCAAGCGTAATTATCGGTATGTGGGGCTTGTTTGTATTAGTTCCCTTTGTGCGCGATCCAATCCAAAAATGGTTGGGCGATAATCTTGGTTTTCTGCCCTTTTTTCAAGGGACGCAATATGGTTATGGCTTCATGGCAGCCGCAATTATTCTGGCAATCATGATTATCCCGATTATTACCTCAATGAGCCGCGAGGTGTTGCGCTCTGTGCCAAACACACAGCGTGAGGCTATGTTTGCGCTTGGAGCTACGCGCTGGGAAACTATCAGTAAAGTTGTGTTGCCCTATGGGCGCTCCGGGCTTGTC
>WRDV01000083.1 GCA_009779655.1 Dehalococcoidia bacterium | reverse complement strand
TGCTTTTATAGGTTCTACGGGAAGCGGAAAAAGCACGCTCATAAATCTTATTCCGCGATTTTATGACGTAACTGAGGGCGACATTTTAATAGATGGCGTGAGTGTTAAAGATTACAAATTGGAATCACTTAATAACAAAATCGGGTACATACCGCAAAAAGCCGAGTTGTTCAGCGGGACAGTATCAAGCAATGTGGCATTCGGCTAAAGAGCCGGGGAAGCGCCTGGCGAAGATGATATTAAAGCCGCCGTCATGCTTGCGCAAGGCGCGGATTTTGTTGAGAGAATGGACGGTGCGTATAACGCACAGGTAGTCCGCGGCGGTAGCAACGTGTCAGGCGGTCAGAAGCAGCGCCTCTCAATTGCGCGGGCAGTATGCAAAAATCCTGAGATCTATATATTTGACGATAGTTTTTCTGCGCTTGACTACAAAACAGACCGAGCACTGCGAACCGCGCTTAAAAAGAAAATGCAGAGCGCTACAAGCCTTATTGTGGCGCAGCGTATCGGTACAATAAGACACGCGGATAAAATCATCGTGCTTGACAATGGCAAAGTCGTTGGAATGGGCAAGCACGATGATTTATTGGGTACTTGCGGCGTATATAGAGAAATTGCGACGTCGCAATTAAGCGATGAGGAGCTGGCGCTATGAGCGAGAATAGGGATCAGGGTCATTCCTCCTTAGGACATATAGGCAGCGGGCGCGGCGCTATGCACACGATGGAGAAGTCCAAGAGCTTCAAAAAAACATGGGTGGAGCTGATAAGGTATTGCAAAGCGTTTATGCCGCTTATTACTCTTGCGCTGGTAATGGCGGCGGGCGGCGCGGTATTGCAGATCATAGGGCCGGATAAGATAAAGGACTTAACCAACGAAATTGGGAATGTCTTTTTGATTGGTTCCATAAACTTAGATATAGTGCTTGGTATCGCGCTGTCATTGGTGTGCTTGTACGCGGGCGCACTTATACTGCGCCTTTCGGAGAATCTGATAATGGCAAAGGTAACGCAGAGAATATCAAAGCAAATGCGCTTTGATATATCGGGCAAAATAAACCGTCTGCCGCTGGGGTACTTTCACAAAACAAGCTACGGCGATGTTCTTTCCCGCGTAACCAATGACGTAGACACGATCGGACAGACGCTTAATCAAAGCATTGACATGCTTATAACGGCGGCGGCAATGTTTGTCGGCGCGACAGTAATGATGTTCATAACAAACTGGATTATGGCTCTTACAGCAGTCGGCGCGAGCGTGCTCGGGTTTATTATCATGATGCTCATAATGACAAAATCGCAGAAGTTCTTCGTCGCTCAGCAAAAGGAACTTGGAAACATTAACGGCCACATTGAAGAAAACTATACCGGACATAACATTGTTCGAGTGTATAACGCGAGCAAACAGTCAAAGGCAACATTTGAGGAAGTGAACGGCAAACTGTACAGCAGCGCTTGGAAATCACAATTTCTGTCGGGTCTTATGATGCCGCTTATGGGGTTTATCGGCAATCTAGGTTATATTGCCGTATGTGTTGTGGGTGCGGTACTTGCTGTTAATGAGACCATTTCATTCGGAGTAATAGTTGCGTTCATGTTTTACGTCCGTTTGTTTACGCAGCCGCTTTCACAGTTCGCGCAAGCGGCAAGTCAGCTGCAAAGAACCGCTGCTGCGAGCGAGCGCGTATTTGAGTTCTTGAATGAGAAAGAGCTTGACGACGAGAGCCACAAGCTCTCAAGGCTCGTTGCGGTTAAAGGCGACGTGGAATTTAAAAATGTAAAATTCTGGTATGCGCCGAATAAGATATTTATAAAGGATTTTTCTGCGAGTGTTATGGCAGGACAGAAAATTGCAATAGTCGGGCCTACCGGTGCTGGCAAGACTACAATAGTAAATCTGCTTATGCGATTTTACGAAATATGCGGCGGCGAAATCTTAATTGACGGCGTACCGATAAACAGCATTCGGCGCGAAGATGTACACGACGTGTTTGATATGGTGTTACAAGACACGTGGCTGTTTGAAGGAACCGTTAAAGAAAACATCGCCTTCTCGAAGAAAGGCGTTATGCTTGAGGATGTCATTGCTGCATGTAAAACAGTCGGATTGCACCATTTTATTATGACGCTGCCGAATGGCTATGATACAGTGCTGAACGATAAAGCCAGTCTGTCAGAGGGTCAAAAACAGCTTCTAACGATAGCGCGGGCAATCATAAAAAACTCGCCTCTTCTAATATTGGACGAGGCTACAAGCTCAGTCGATACACGTACGGAGCGCATTGTACAGGAGGCTATGGATCGGCTGACAAGCGGCAGAACTTCGTTTGTCATAGCGCATAGGCTTTCGACTATCAAGAACGCCGACTTGATTCTGGTAATGAAGGACGGCGACATAATCGAAAACGGGAATCACAAAGAATTGCTTGCCAAGAGCGGTTTCTATGCGGAGCTTTATAACAGCCAATTTGAACAGGCGGCGTAAGTAAAGAGCAACGATGGCAATAAAGACGGTGCAACGATATCGTTATCGACGGGCGAGTATGTTTGGCGAGCGGGCGCCTTTGTTACTTCATTTAGCTGTACTTTATACGAAGATGAGTATATCATAATAGGGAATTTACATATCAAGAGAGCACTATGACAACAGATAATGATAAAGCTACCACGGATTCGCGGCGCATTCTTCAAAGCGGAGATAATGAAGTATCCTCCTATTTGGGAATTGCCAAAGAAAAGAGCGGACAGCAGCCAATAGCCGGAGGACAGCCGGTGTCGGGAGCCGAGCGCGAAGCTATTATCGTAATTGATTTTGGCTCGCAGTATTCGCATCTTATCGCACGCCGTATCCGCGAACTGCATGTCTACTGCGAGTTGCTTCCGCATGATACTCCATGGGAGACTATTGCCGCGCTTAATCCTAAAGGATTTGTGCTCTCCGGCGGTCCATCCTCAGTATATGAAGAAGATGCTCCACTAGCATCTTCTTATATATATGAGAAGCGTTTGCCGGTGCTTGGTATTTGCTACGGCATGCAAGTTCTAGCTCATCAGCTAGGCGGAAAGGTTGTCCCGGGGCAGAAAAAGGAATACGGGCATGCCGTACTGCATGTAGGCGATATAGACTCGCCTCTTTTCGCCGGTTTCCCACCAGCTTCTCCGGTATGGATGAGCCATGGCGACAAAATTGAGAGTATGCCGCCGGGCTTTAAATCGCTGGCGCACACCGAGAACACACCGGTAGCTATCATGGGATGCGATAACATATTCGGCTTGCAATGGCATCCTGAGGTTGCTCACTCTCAGCACGGCACAACCATATTAAGGAATTTTGTATTTAATATTTGCCGCTGTCATGGTAACTGGACAATGGGCAATTTTATCACTGATAGTGTTCAGCGTATAAAAGAGCAGGTCGGGCAGCATAAGGTGATTAGCGCTATATCAGGCGGCGTGGATTCTTCTGTTGTGTCCACCCTTATTCATAAAGCAATCGGCGACCAGCTTACATGTATCTTTGTCAACAACGGTTTGCTGCGCCGTGAAGAAGCTGACCGCACACTTGCGGTATTCCGCAATAACCTGCGCGTGAATGTTATTTATGTGGATGCTTCAGATCGCTTTTTAGCTCGATTGAATGGTATTACTGATCCTGAAACAAAGCGTAAAGCTATCGGCAGCGAATTTATCAAGATTTTTGAGGAAGAGGCTGCCAAACTTGGGCAGGTAGATTTTCTTGCTCAGGGCACTTTGTACCCGGATGTTATTGAAAGTGCTACAACAACAGCCGCTACTTCAGTAAAAATTAAAACGCATCACAATGTAGGCGGGCTGCCGTCACACATGGCTCTCAAGCTGATCGAGCCGCTTAGGTATTTGTTTAAGGACGAAGTGCGCCAGG
>WRDV01000082.1 GCA_009779655.1 Dehalococcoidia bacterium | reverse complement strand
TTGTGGAAGTGCCATTGCCGGCGACAATGGATGACGAGAGTACGGTTACGTTTACGCCGCCAACAATGTCAATAACATCGGAATGGAATGTTCCCTGCGCAATAGCGGCTAAACCATCACCTTTGATCACTCCATAAAAAGCTCATTTAGCACTTCCTCGCGTTATATTACTTATGATATATATCAATCATGATATACCGCTGTTGTTAGAATGTCAACTGTTAGTTTTGTGGCGCACATGAAAGTATTACTATTTTGACAAAATTGAGGAATTTGGGCTGTATTGCGTTGAATGTCGCAAATATCGTGCAAGATATTCTTGCATAGCGAACTTGTTTTCGTCGGTGACTGTTATAAGCTCACTTTTTGATTGAATTTCTTGTTCCAACTGTTTATGCAGGATTAAGTATTCACTACTCAGGTTTTGTTTCGATACTGTGTGTGATAAATTCTGTGCAGATTTCAAAACCCCTATACATGGCTTCCTTCCGCTTATAATCCGAAGTAGTGTTTTCATAAATACATCTGACACTAGTTCAATACCACCAATCTCATCTAGCACTATGATGTTGCAGTTTGGATTTTTAGAATCTTCTTCAACTTGGGATATAGCCGCTTCTAAAACTGGAATATTCTGTTGCCCATTGAGTAAAAATACTCCTAATTTGCTTGGCGTATATTCTTCATCCAGTAGAGGAAAGCCATTTGTTATCTGCAAGACGCGATAACCTGTAGTTCTACTATTTTCTTTTAGCCGCTGCGTTGCAAATCCTGCAACGCCGTAGTCAATGGACTCAAGTGCTTTTCGTAGCAAACTTGATTTGCCAATACCGGGTTGCCCCTGAAGAAATAGATGCCTCACTTTCTCATAACAATGGATAGATCCTGCCGCTTGTCCGATTACGCCCGGAGAAGCACACGGAAGGGGGAGGTTATCATGGGATGTCCAACCCATTCTCCGGTTTCCCCCGGCAGAACCTATCCGTATAGCAGACAAAACGTTATATCTCATACAATATATACTATACGAGATATAACGCTTTGTCAATACGAAAGAAAAGTAAGCCTATGCACATAGTAAACCTCCCTGTTATTGACACTGGCATGAGAGGATTGCTAAACTGTGCATCAATTCCATAGTACGCTCTTCGTCAGGCGAGGCAGATATTTGGCTGATATGGCATTTTCCGATAACGGCGGCGCTCCTCTTGAGTTTCGTACAGGCTTAGTTACTGTATTCACCGGCGATGGCAAAGGTAAAACCACAGCGGCCATAGGTACTGCCGTGCGCGCAGCTGGACATGGACTCAAGGTAAGTATAGTCTTTTTTCTAAAGGGGAAAATGTTTAGCCAGGGCGAAGTCAATTCTATAGGCTTGCTTAGCAACATAGATGTTTCTAGTTTCGGAGTTAATGACTGGCTCAAAAAAGGAGAGGTTCATCCCGCAGCCGTCTTACAAGCGCGGCAGGCGCTTGCGGCTTCGTCCCGGATGATTGAAAGCAAAAAGTACGACTTAGTTATCATGGACGAGGTTAACAGCGCAGTAGACTTTGGACTAATTAGCGCGCAGGATGTATTAAATGTTTTGCAAGCTCGTCCTCTAGGAGTAGACTTACTGCTCACCGGACGCAATGCCGACCAGCGAGTTATTGAGGCCTCTGATATCGTTACTGAGATGAAATGTGTAAAACATGCTTATGAGCGCGGCATTGAGGCGCGCCAAGGAATAGACTATTAAATCGAAAACTATATAAGGAGAACCTATGAAAATAACACTAAGTGTCATCAAGGCAGATGTCGGCGGGTTTGTCGGACATTCGGATTCCCATCCCGATTTATTGGCGTATGCCAATGAATGTATGAAAAAGGCCAAAGACTCAGGCTTGCTGGTGGACTACCATGTCACCAAGTGCGGCGATGATGCCCAGCTAATCATGACGCATACTCTCGGTGCGGATAACACGCAAATTCATGAGCTGGCTTGGAATACTTTCGTAGGTTGCACTGCAATCGCGAAGAAACTCAAACTCTACGGCGCGGGACAAGACTTACTGTCAGACGCTTTCTCATGCAATGTGCGCGGCATGGGCCCCGGCTGCGCAGAAATGGAAATTAATGAGCGCGGCTCTGAGCCCGTCATAATATTCATGGCAGACAAAACCTCCTCTGGCTCTTGGAATATGCCTCTCTATAAAATGTTCGCCGACCCATTCAACACCATAGGCTTGGTTATCGCGGAAAACATGCACAACGGCTATTCCTTCGAAGTGCATGACGTTATGAAGGGGCAAAAAATCTCATTCAATACACCTGAGGAAATTTATGACATGCTGGTATTCATCGGCGCGCCCGCGCGCTACTGCGTAAAAGCCGTCTATCACCGCGACACAGGCGACATTGCAGCTGTCTCATCGACCCAAAAACTCTCTCTGATTGCCGGGCGCTACGTGGGCAAAGATGATCCCGTATGCATTGTGCGAGCGCAAGGCATATTCCCTGCCGTAGGCGAGGTGCTTGAGCCATTCTCTATGCCTCACCTAGTAGAAGGATGGATGCGCGGTTCGCATATCGGGCCATTCATGCCAGTCTCCGTAGCAGACAGCATTCCAACACGCTTTGACGGCCCGCCGCGCGTAGTAGCCTGCGGTTTTCAATTAGCTAACGGTATGCTAATTGGCCCGCGCGATATGTTCGCTGATAAAAGTTATGACAACGCTAGGCAGAAAGCCCTTGATATCGCCGACTACATGCGTGCCCACGGTCCGTTTGAGCCGCATCGCCTGCCACTCGAAGAAATGGAATACACCACCATGCCTCAGGTAATGAACAAGTTAAAAGACAGATTCGTTCCCATTACTGACTAATTGACACAAATACTCATGATGCCTAACACGAAGCTCCTTATAGCCACCAACAACAAAGGTAAACTTAAGGAGCTTCGTGTTTTACTGTCAGCCGCGCCATATGAGCTAATAGCACCGTCTCAAATCGGTCTTTTTCTCGATGTGGATGAGTGCGCTAAAACATACGCTGCAAATGCGCGCCTCAAGGCGTTATCTTTCGCAAAAGCCTCCGGGATGCTTACGTTAGCCGATGATTCAGGATTGGAAGTAGACGCGCTAAACAAAGCGCCGGGCATATATTCAGCGCGCTACGCAGGCCCGAACGCCAGCGATGCTGAGCGCGTGGATTATCTGCTCTCCAAACTCAAAGACGTGCCCGTGGAAAAACGCTCAGCGCGTTTCGTTTGCGTTATAGCTATCATCTCCCCCGATGAGAGAGTCCGCCTGTGTTCAGGTAGATGCCGCGGCATAATCACAACATCACCTCAAGGGACGGGCGGTTTCGGCTACGATCCAATATTTTTACTCCCCCGACTAGGTAAAACAATGGCCGAGCTAAGTTATGATATGAAAAACCGCATCAGCCACCGCGCCCGCGCCGCAAAGCGCGCCAGTCAACTGTTGCAAAAACTATCATTCAAATAAACTTCCCACGACCGTACGGTCGTGGTATTCACTGCTTCAGAACAACTTAAAGTTGTTCTGCCCAGAGTCGGCTTTGCCTTGATTCGTGATATATGCCTCCATGGTATTTCGGTCTGTCCTTATCCTCAATAACAAATCGCTCACCCAGAATTTCATACTCTATCCGAAAAGGGAATTCCCCATATGTTATTTCCAGACGTGGCGGATTTGGATATAATGCATTACATGCGAAAAAACCAAGCACTGGAAGTAATAAGCAAACTACTATTACGCCAAGTATTATCAAAACTATAGTCCTATTATTTTGTGTAAATGTCCAAATACTCATTACTCACATCCCTATTGGTTTTATACTATCCTGCATTCCCGCCAACTCATAACGAGGAAGGCGGTCGAATGTCCAGATCAAGGTAGAGTTGCTTCTGCTTATCCGGTATCTCACCAACACGCAGCTTACGACTTGGGCGCTCAAAACATTCAATAACATCAAACTTGTCCAGTATATCGGTCATAGTGTAATGCTTCAAGGACGCGAGAGAGTATCTCAACGCCGTTATGAACGGCAGAACCGACCCACCGCCCATCAAGGAGTGGAGAGCCGAACAAACGAAGCT
>WRDV01000081.1 GCA_009779655.1 Dehalococcoidia bacterium | reverse complement strand
TTTAGATATAGCGTTTTGTCCTTTTAATGCTTAGATTTGAACCGGTTATGACTATCCTGCCACGCGGACAATTTGGAAAGAGCCTTAACAAGCGCCGCATCCGGTAGTGTCAGCGATAATCTTACAAAACCCTCGCCGCTGGGGCCATATCCGGTGCCAGGAATGACCAGTACGCCTACTTGCTCTAGCAGATCAGTTGAGAATTCCAAAGAAGTATAACCTTGCGGTACTTTGGCCCATATATACAGGCCGGCCTTTGGTGTTTGCACGCGACATCCGATATCCGTAAGCACGTCCACTACTAGATCTCTGCGGCGCTGATAGATGTTGTTATGAGATGCAATAGCGTCTTGCGGCCCGCTCAGCGCTTCAATGGCAGCGTACTGAATCGCTTGCGGAACGCCGGAGTCAAGGTTGGACTTGATTCGTTTAAGAGCGTCTATCATGTTAGCATTGCCCACTGCCATTCCGATACGCCAACCGGTCATATTGTAACTCTTAGAAAGAGAGTGAAATTCTACGCCTACGTCGCGCGCGCCGTCAGCTTGCAAAAAACTTATCGGTTTATACCCATCGTAAGCAACTTCGGTATAGGGAGCATCGTGGCAGATAGCAAGATTATTCTTACGCGCGAAATCAATGGCGCGCTTAAAGAAGTCAAGATCAGCGATGGCGCCTGTGGGATTGTTCGGGTAATTTAACCAGAGTAATTTAGAGCGCTTTAGAATCTCCTGCGGAATGCTGTCCAAGTCAGGCAAGAATGCGTGCTCTTCCTTGAGAGGTAAGTAATACGGTTCGCCGCCTGCCAGTTTGGTACTGACGGCATAAACAGGATAGGCAGGATCAGGCACAAGTGACACATCGCCGGCGTCAATAAAGCAGAAAGCCATATGTCCGATACCCTCTTTTGAGCCTATAAGCGGCAATACCTCGCTTGTGTGGTCAAGCGTTATGCCGAAACGCCGCTGATACCACGCGGCCATTGCTTGGCGCAGTGCCGGCATGCCTTCGGTTTCAGGGTAGCGGTGGTTAGCGGGCTCGCGTGCCGCCTCGCATAACTTGTCTATGATATTAGTCGGTGTCGCAGTATCAGGGTCCCCGATGCCGAAACTGATGACTTCTTCGCCGCGGGCGCGTTTCTCGGCAATTTTCTTGTTGATTTCAACAAATAAATACGGCGCTAGTTGGTCCATACGCTGGGATAGTTTCATGTCTGTACTCCTAACAATTCGTTTGTATGTATTATGTGTGCCATTCCCCGCTGAATACCGGCTCAGCAGGGCCTGTAAGCAGTGCGTCGCTTCCTCTGTTCCACTGCACACGGGCGCGTCCGCCGGGCAATAGAACATCCGCCGCGTCACCGCTCAGCCCGATAAGCTGCGCTGCAATGGCGCTCGCGCAGGCTCCGCTACCACAGGCAAGCGTTTCTCCGGCGCCGCGCTCCCATACACGCATCTCTATAGTATTACAATCTATAACGCGCGCAACCTCAAAATTAGTTCCGCGAGGGAATAACGCGTGTTTTGTTATGAGCGGCCCGATAGTGCTGAGCGGAAAGTCGGATACAGGCTCTGTTGTAAAATGAATGGCATGAGGGTTACCCATAGAAATAAAACTTAAACTCATCATTATGTCGGCTATCTCTAAAGGATAGTTTCCTAGCATTATGTCAAACATTTTACCTTGTTCCGGCGCTACATTAACAGGTATTGCGGCCGGGGCAAATTTTGGCTGCCCCATACATACCTGAATCAGCGCGGCGTTATTTTCTGTGATGAGTTTGGCCTGACGAACGCCGGACATTGTTTCGATGTGCAATGTAGTGCCATTGGTCAGCATGTTATCAGACAAATAGCGTACAAAACAGCGTAACCCGTTGCCGCAGGCTTCAGCTTCCGTTCCGTCAGGATTGAATATGCGCATACGGAAATCGGCTTTCTCTGACGGCAGTAATAGTAGCAACCCATCGGCGCCGATGCCGAAATGCAGCCGGCACATAAGCCTTGCCGTCTGCCCCCAGTCGCAGTCCTTGCCTCTGGCATCTACCAATACAAAATCGTTACCAAGCCCTTGTAGTTTTGTGAAATGCATTTAGTTACCCTTATGTTTTCAAAAAATGGCTAACCCGTATGCTTAAACGGTCGTAATAATCGTCATTGATATCAAACCAATGTATTGTATCATTTTTCAAGCTGAACCAGTTATATTGTTGTCGAGCAAGCCGGTGGCTCTCGTATTTTATTTGCTGCACGGCTTCATCTACTGTACTAGCGCCTTGGAGGTGAGTTATTATCTGTCGATAGCCGATACCGGACATGGCCGGCAGCTCTGCATCATAGCCTTGTGCAACAAGCTCTCTAACCTCATTTAACAATCCTTGCTGCATCATCTTCTCTACGCGCCGGTCGATGCGCTCATAAAGCGCCGCGCGCGAACAAGTCAACCCGATAATTAGCTGGTCAAAAGAAGGCGCGGTTTTGGATGGAGCAAGGTTCTTATCTTGCTTACGGCTAATCTCAAGCGCGCGGATAACGCGCCGCGTATTGCGCGGATCAATGCGGTCTGCAGCTTTTCTATCTAATTGCTGTAATTCTGCGTAGAGTTGCGGCGCTTCGCCGTTTGCGGCGCGTGCTTCCAGTTCACGGCGCAATGCGCTGTTTGGCGCTACTTTTGGTATTTGCCATCCTTCTAACACAGCCCATATATATAATCCGCTGCCGCCGGCAAGTATGGGTAATTTCCCGCATGCGCTGACGCCTTCTATCGCTTGATATGCCATATGCTGATACTGCGCCAGACTGAAATCTTGATCCGGCTGCGCAACATCTATAAGATGGTGCGGAATGAGCTCTTGTTCCGCCGTGGTTGGTTTGGCCGTGCCGATATCCAGCATGCGATAAACCTGGCGACTATCAGCGCTGATAATTTCGCCGTTAAAATCACATGCTAATTTGAGCGCCAACGCACTTTTACCAACTCCTGTGGGTCCTACTACTGCTACTACGCGTTGCACTCGCTCATCCCGTTAAGCATTAAGTTTTTGCGTTGGATGCGTGCTTGATCATGCTAACAAACTCGGCGGCGTTGAGTGATGCGCCGCCAACCAGCGCGCCGTCTATTTCCGGCTGACTGAGGAACTCTGTAATATTGGCTCCGTTAGCGCTGCCGCCGTATAGAATGCGCGCGGCAGCAGCTGTATTCTCATCAAAAATGGCAGCAAGAACACGGCGAATTATGCCAATTGTAGTGTTGGCTTGCGCGCCGCCTGCGGCCCGCCCCGTGCCAATAGCCCATATCGGCTCATAAGCGACAACCAATCCCGCTACGTCGGCGGATGATAGACCTTCCAGCGATTGCCGTAACTGTGTGCTGATTACATCTTCAACGCGGCCGCTGTCATTTTCCTCTAAGCTTTCACCCACGCATAGTATAGGACAAAGATTGTATTTTATGACAGACTTAATCTTATGATTAACAATTTGATTGCTCTCGCTAAATAACCTGCGCCGCTCTGAATGTCCAAGTATGACGTATTGGCACATGCAAGCTAGCATAGACGGAGAAATCTCCCCGGTAAAAGCCCCTTTATCTGCATAGTGTGCGTTTTGTGCGCCGAGTTTGACAGGAGAATTTTTGATTAATTCCGACACTAACATGGTAGAAATAAACGGCGGGCATAATAATACCTCAACTTCGCTGTGAGCGCGCAGATCCGGTAGCATTTGATTAACCAGCTCTTGCGCTTCGTTTGGCGTGGTATTCATTTTCCAGTTTGCAGCAAGCATTATTTTACGCATATTTTATGCTCCGTATTTTGCTAGCTTGAGCCCGTGAGCCATAGCCAGCCACATAAGTGAGGCGGCGTGAATTTGTCCTAAGCTGCCATGGCGGCAGGAGGACTCGCCGAACTTATTTATATTGTCATGGCGGCAGTTTGCGGCGGATAGTAGACACGGTACAGGATGCCAGCTGTGGCTTGAAAGCAAAGACGGTGTGGAGTGATCCCCTGTGATAATCAGCACATCAGGCTTAAGTGCCGTAAGACGCGGCAGGTGACGATCCACGTCTTCAATGACAGCAACTTTGCGCGCAAAGTCACCGTCTTCTCCG
>WRDV01000080.1 GCA_009779655.1 Dehalococcoidia bacterium | reverse complement strand
ATCCAATTAAAGGGTTGCCAAAAAAAGTGTTGAGTATTTCACCTTGTACAATATAGTGCGTCATAGTTCGGCTGCCAAGTAACAGGTCCATCCCGTATGTCACTTATAAACTGCCGCTCTAAGACTGTCAACCAAATTTATATTTAACACTCCAAACACGTAGAGGTTCCAATATTAGCACTGGAACCTCTACTACTAGAACGAAACAAGTGAAGTTATTACTTACCGATTTTGAACATCTTGGTGCCACAAGTGGGGCAAACGCCTTGGGTGGCAGGACGGCCATTCTTCATCGTTATGGCCTTGGGATTCTTCATTTCCTTCTTGTCGCGACACTTAACACAATAACCCTGCATGGAAAAACCTCCTTCGATTATGTTTGGCTGCTAGGATAGACCATTTATAACGCAAATGTCAATAGCTTTGCGCTATATTTGAAAATGCTCTCTCTGAAGCTCTGGCGCCTAACCATAAACTTGCTGCCCGCTAGACAAGCGCAACAATACAATAATCAATAACCATGACGTGCGGAGCATCAATATAGGCAAGCCCAATACGAAGGTTATCTTTGATGAGCCCTCATAACAAATATGCAGACGATATACTGCCTCGCTTTCCATGCTGTAGCGCGAGTATATGCAATTTGATATCTGCCTTTGACGCCAGGGGCAAAACCAGCTAAGATATAGGCTTTGGGAAGAAAGCGTCTGTTTGGCGCGATAGTTAGTTAACAGCGCGAGAACGATAGTGTTTTATTTTGCTTATGCTTCAAATCTGAACCGAAAGCAGATTGCGGAACACGCGCCTGGTATCAAGGCGCGCTATAGTGCCGTACTCCCAAATCATAAACTTGTTTTCTCAGGGTGGTCGCGAACATGGCACGGAGCAATAGCAAATATCCAACATTCTAACGGAGACAAGGTGCAAGGAGGTCTCTATGAGGTCAGCGATCAGGATATGGAACGATTGGCGCGATATGAAGGACCAGAATATACTATAGCCAAAGTCAGCGTATTTCGCGATACAGGTGAAAAGATTGACGCCGTAACTTTTGTACAGAAACAGCGAAAAGATGAAAGCAAACCATCAGCCGAATATTTGGCAGCAATTAAACAAGGATATATGGATTGGAGCCTTATTTGACATAACTTATCAGGCCGCCGCCAAAATATAAATTTCAGCAGATATCAGCTAGGAGGCATTAATAATGGCAAATTCAGGATTGAAGGCAAGTACAAGGGAGATAACGGGTAAGAAAACTCGTTTCCTGCGACGCCAGGGGCAGACCCCCGCCCATCTTTTCGGGCATGGAATGGAATCTTTGGCGCTGCAATGTGACACCGAAGCACTTCAGGATATGATCAACCGCAAAGGCACAACTCGCTTGCTGAGCATACAAATCAGCGGGGAAAAGGAATCTCGTAGCGTTTTCATTCGTGAAATACAGCGCGATGCATTCACAGGCTTGCTATTGCACGTTGATTTGTATCAGGTCGACAAATCTAAAAAGATTAAAGCGGCTCTGCCCATCATCTTAAAAGGAACCTCTCCGGCTCTTAAACAAAAGAATAACATCATTGAGCACATTGTGACAGAGCTTACCGTAGAGAGTTTGCCGGATGATTTGCCTCCACAGATAGACGTCGATCTTGGAGTATTGACCGGCAGTAATCAGGCCATTACCGTACAAGACCTACAACTTAACCCGAATGTGATAATAGACGCTAATCCGGACCAGATTATCGTTAAGATTAGTCAAGTAGCTGAGGAAAAAGAAGGCGCCTCAGCTGCTGCCCAAGCAAGCGCCGGCAAGTCCGAGCCTGCCGCCGCAGGCAAAACCGAGAAGAAATAATTAGCTCTCTGCGCGTGTTTTTAAAGGAGGCGGCTCGTACGAGCCGCCTCCTTTACTATGATATAATTCATGCGTGATTATTGATTTCCACACCCATATTTTTTCTCCAGAGGTAATTCATAACCGTGAACAATACATAGCGGCAGATACCAGTTTTGCCGAGATATACAACAAACCAACGGCTCGCATGGCAAGTGTTGAGGAATTAATTGAAAGCATGGACAATTCCTGCATAGACATGTCTATAGTCTGCGGCTTCGCTTGGTCCAACGCTACGCTATGTCAGAAAGAAAATAATTACATCCTCAACGCGATATCACGCTATCCGCAGAGACTGGCAGGACTAGTCACTATATGCCTAGACGACTCACCATCTGCCATGTATGAGTTGGAGCGATGCGTTAACAGCGGAGCCATAGGGCTAGGAGAAATGAGACCCTCATCAGATATCCTTGTCAATAGTATTGACAGTCTATGGACACAGATAGTCAATTTTCTTATCTCAAGTAAGCTGCTTTTCTTATTTCACGCCTCAGAGCCAATTGGACATCTCTACCATGGCAAAGGCATCCTGACACCTGAGCGCATTTATCCATTTATCGAGCGCTTCCCAGAGCTTAAAATCGTGCTGGCTCATTGGGGCGGAGGCTTGCCTTTTTACAATCTGATGCCTGAAGTTAAAAAAAATCTGTCTAATACATGGTTTGATAGCGCAGCCTCTCCATTTCTCTATGACCCGTCCATCTATAACCATGTATCAAATCTTGTAAACCCTGAACATATACTATTCGGCAGCGACTATCCGCTTATGCCTCAATCTCGTGCATTAAATGAGCTACACAACATGGCGCTAGATAATGAACTGAAACAAGCCATACTAGGGGGCAACGCCATCAAACTATTAGAGGGAGCGCATGCCAAATAATACCGATTTGGTACGCGCATTCACCGCCGTACTGGCAGCTCCCTATTATCAAATAATTTGGTACCTGCACTTGCTTAACTTTCTGTCCGAAAAAGTGTCAGCTTTCCCTCATGCAAGGTTTTGACAACTTCAAACATGTTGTTTATAATCGTAGGTACAAGCCATAATACGGTGGATTGCGTTTCGGTAATATACAGCGAAATGTCAGTCCAAAGAACGGCAAATCCGATGAATAATTTATAGGTTTCAACAGCGGTGTTCGAAATTTATAAAATAGTTATAGGAGGATTTGCTATGAGGTCTAGCTTTAAGAGAAGCTTTCTGCCGGTACTTTTGGCTATGGTATTTGTTCTTGCCAACTTTTCACCTTTAGCCGCTAACTCATTCGGAAATTTCACGGTTGATCTCAAATCCGATGCTAATAGCACTGTTTTATTAAATGCTGACTTATCCGATGTTAAGGTTGATGTTTATGAATCAGCATTAGACAGATATGATCCGTCTGCCGATGCTTACGTCTATGCTCATGAATATTCGCATTCGGTATACACTAATTCCAAGGGCTCTGTGACGTTTGCCAAACCATCCGCTCGCTTTCTGGTTAAGATAGACGTAGCAACTCTCCCAAATGGTTTAGGTATAGAGAAGACGACCGTCTTCTACAATGAAGTATTACAGAAAAACGATTCCTATGCCGTATCTGATATAGCTGATTTTAAAATATCCAGTGATTCCTCTTTGGAAAATGGAGTGCGTGTAGAAATATTCAATGCATATGGCCAAACGATAAAAGCTGGCTATACCGTTACTCCAGCCCCTGTATCAAACGCTAAATCATCTGTATTAGCCAGCACATATCAAATTACTGGCACTGTAACTGTAGGCAACATCGTAAAGAATTACGACTTTGTTGTTGAAAACAATAGTGACCCACTTGAGTTAATAGCTAATGCGTTGGAAACAGACAGAATCTCCAAAGAAGATGCTCTTGATTTATATCTGGAAGTTCTTACTTCCGGCTACGACATTGGTTTTTGTGCAACGCCTATTATCGTGCTACTCATGCCTTTTTATGAGGACACAGCATTCTTTAGCCAGTTGTCGCCTACAAAACAAGAAGCACTCTTAGCAATGGTTGCTCCGCCGACTCCTACAACTCGCTTAACATATAATACTCCCAGCGGGCGGTTTGCAATTACCCACGAGGGATCAACAACAAGCCCTACGCTAATTGTAGCAATCGGCGCTGCGCTTGAAGCTTCATACAGTTTGTTTGTATCCTCATCAACATTCCAATTCACTGCGCCTGTGTCATCAATAGGTTCTACCGTATACAATGTGACTATCACTAGCTCCTATTATATGAGTGATCCCAGGGTACTTGGTGGCTGTAGCTCAGTTAGTAATGGCACATCGCAAATAACGT
>WRDV01000079.1 GCA_009779655.1 Dehalococcoidia bacterium | reverse complement strand
CTGTTATACCAGTTCAATAACGGGGCAATGACAAAACACAGTATCAGCGCGAGTCCCAGCCATAGTGCCGGACGCCCTTTCCCGCTGGCGTTTACCATGCGGTAGAATTCCCATCCGCCTAATAGAGCGCAGATAGCGGCGGCTATAGTGAATGCAGGGAAAAAGTTGTTGGCCCATAACACAAGAAATAAGCCGCCAAGCAGTAGTATAGAGGTTATCACTCGCTTCTGTAGCATGTGTCTATAAGCCTCCGAAGCGCCGTTTGCGCGCGCGATAAGACTCAAGCGCTTTATCAAGTTCAGCGCGATTGAAATCAGGCCACAGCACGGGAGTGAAATAAAACTCGGCGTATGCTGTCTGCCATAACAGGAAGTTAGAAATGCGCAGCTCATCTGCTGTGCGTATCAGCAAATCAACATCAGGCATATCTGATGTGTACAAATAATTGGCGATTAACTTTTCGTCAATGCGGTCAAGAGGGATGCTTTCTGCGGCAATTCGGCGCATAGCGTCGGCGAGTTCCTGACGGCCTCCGTAATTGAACGCCAGAGCTATTGTCATACCACTGTTATCGGCGGTGAGATCTTCTGCTTTGCGAATATCTTGTACTAGTTTTGGCGGTAGTCTCTCAGCGCGCCCAAGCCAGCGTATACGCACGTTGTTCTCATGAAGCTCAAGAGCCTCGCTGCTAATTGACTCGCTTAATATGTTGAATATGCCTTTTACCTCGGCTTCCGGGCGATTCCAATTCTCAGTTGAGAAAGCGTAAAATGTGGCGTACTTTATCTTGCTTATTTCGCCGAGATGGCGGACGATATCATGGATGGTATTGAATCCCGCGAGGTGGCCTTCTAAGCGCGACAGCCCGCGTCTGGTAGCCCATCTGCCGTTGCCATCCATGATTATGGCGATGTGATTGGGGAAAGGCGTTGTTTCTGCCATGTTAGTCTATTGTAGCACATGGGGGATTGAGCCGGGCAGGTATAAACATGATAGCATCGAGCACTTTCTGAGGACTGCCTTTGTGATTAGTTATACCTGCTTCAGTTCAGCGGCTTTAGTGCTTTCCATGCTATCAATCATACCGGTGTAAGAATCTGTCAGCTTTTGCAGTTTAATCTCGCCGCGCTTTAAAGAGTCTTGTGAGATTTCCTTATTCTTCTCAAGCTTTTTGATATCTTCTATGGCATCACGGCGGATGTTGCGAATGGCAACTTTCTGCTCCTCGGCCATTTTCTTTACCATTTTGGTAAGTTCTGCGCGGCGCTCCTCAGAAAGAGGCGGTATGGATAGCCGTATGACACTTCCATCGGAGTTTGGGGTTAGGCCGATATTCGCTTTAAGAATGGCCTTTTCAATTCCTGATAGTATAGATGGATCCCATGGCTGGATGATGAGCAAACTCGTGCCTGAAACAGCAACATTGGCGATATGATTCATTGGCGTGGGTACTCCGTTGTAATCCACACGCACGTGATCAACCAGCGCTGTACTCGCGCGCCCTGTGCGCACGCCGGAAAAATCCCTCTTGAGGATGTCAACAGAGGTTTTCATTTTTTCTTCAGCTTTAAGAATTATAGGCTCTATCATTTTATCTCCCCGTCGTTAATCAGCGTACCGATTTTCTCTCCGCTGATTGCGTGCTCAATACTATGCTCTGCCTGAAGGTTAAATACAATGATGGGCAACTTATTATCCATACATAAGGAAAGAGCTGTTGTATCCATAACTTGAAGCCGCATGTTAAGCGCTTGCAGATAGGTTAAATGATCGAATTTCTTGGCGTTGACATCTTTACGCGGGTCGGCATCATATACGCCGTCTACGCGGTTTTTAGTCATCAGCAGCACATCAACTCCCAGCTCAATAGATCGCAAAGCTGCAGCAGTATCGGTAGTCATATACGGATTGCCTGTGCCGCCTGCTAAAATGACCACGCGCCCTTTTTCCATATGGCGGATGGCGCGGCGGCGAATGAATGGTTCAGCTACCTGCTGTATAGTGAGAGCGGATTGCACGCGCGTCTCAATGCCGATTTTCCCCAGTGTGTCCTGAAGCGCCAAAGCGTTGATAGCAGTGGCTAACATACCGGCATAGTCAGCGGTGACGCGATCGAAACCGGCTTTTTCGGCGGTAGCGCCGCGCCAAATGTTGCCGGCACCGACAACAACGGCGATCTGAATATTCATGTCGAGAGCCTGCTTAATGCGATGAGCAACATCGGACACCACAGCGGCATCAATGTCAGTATCAGCTTTCCCACCTTTGAAAGCCTCGCCGCTGAGTTTCAGTAGAACTCGTTTGTATTTGGCCTGGGCCATTAGCTCAGTCCTTAATGTTTATTCAGGGTAAACGCCTATTTCAAAACGTGAAAAGCGATTGATGCGGACGTTTTCGCCGGTGCGGGCAATTACATCTACAATAAGATCCTTGATAGTTTTGGAAGGATCTTTAATGAAAGATTGCTCCATGAGACAGATGGCCTCGCCCTCTGGAATCTCAAAATCAGCAGGAATTTGTTCGGCAAGCACAAAGCTTGGGTTCATGGCGGCTATTTGCATAGCGATATCACGCGCCAAGAGCTTGAATTCTTCCGTGCGAGCAACAAAATCGGTTTCGCAATTTAATTCCACCATCGCGCCGATGCGACCGCCGGTGTGAATATACGTCTCCACCAGTCCATTGGCTGTAACACGGTCTGCCTTTTTAGCTGCCTTCGCACAGCCGCGTTCTTTTAGTAACTCAGCGGCTTTTACTAGATCACCTTGTGTCTCTACAAGAGCGGCGCGGCAATCCATGATTCCGGCACCGCATTTTTCTCGTAGTTGCTTGATGCTATCAGTTGATATTTCCACGTACTTCTCCTTGAATTACAGGTCTAAGGCAGGAGCGTTATCAGTGCTTTCATCAATAATCGGCACATCGCCTTTTTCAATGGCAACGGACATCTCGCCCTTGGCTTCAAGTATGGAATTGGCGATTTTGTTGGCTACTAATTTGATAGCACGTATTGCATCGTCGTTTGACGGAATCGGGGCGTCAATCTCATCGGGGTTACAGTTGGTATCAACCATAGCCACAACAGGTATGCCCACTCTTTGGGCCTCAGCAATGGCAATGCGCTCTTTTGACGGATCTACGATGAACATGACATCCGGCAGCATAGTCATTTCCTTGATGCCGCCAAACTGCGCGTTCATCTGTTCAATTTCTTCTGTTAGTTCCTGAGCTTCTTTTTTTGGCAGGCGAGATAATTCGCCTTTGGATTGCTGATCTTCTAGACGCACTAGATAATCAATACGGCTTTGGATAGCAGCGAAATTAGTGAGCGTTCCGCCAACCCAACGCTGGTTGACATAGAACATGCCGGCGCGCTGAGCTTCCTCTTGAATGATGGCTTGCGCTTGTTTCTTAGTGCCTACAAACAGGACTTTGCCGCCTTCGCTCACTACCTCTTTGATAAATTCGCTGGCCTTGTCCAGCATGGAAGCCGTTTGCTCCAGATCAATGATGTGAATACCATTGCGCTTAGTAAAGATATATTTCTTCATGCGCGGATGCCACCTGCTGGTCTGGTGACCGAAGTGGGCGCCGGCCTCTAATAACTCTTTAATCGTTGCAGTATCAGCCAAGAAATCCTCTCCTTATGTCTGTTGAAACTCATTTTAACACGTCAGTATAACATACAGGCGTAGCGTCATCAAGCGGCGTTCTGTGGGTATGCGACCTGCTCTGAAAGTGCTTGTGTGGCAGAATAAATGCGGTTGGTGAAAAAAATAATGATGCGCCAGTATTGCTCGTAATATGAACAAATTGATAATGCATTCTCTACGAGATAAATGTCTCGCGCCAAGCCAAACATGCAGAAAGTTGCAAATCAACATTTTCGAAGCGGCGGTACGACAAAATCATAAGAAAGATGGAACACCGGAACATAAGAGAGTTCTAGCTCTGCGGCAGATATGGTGTGAAGGCACGTTCGCTGCGCAGAAAGCAAGGCACAATCTGAGACGATTGCACCGTCGCGGGCTCAAAGCAGCTGAAGAACATTGCCTGCTATCAGCCATAGCAATAAATCAAGAAAGTCATGTATTGCATGGCCACTATTCCCTTCAACATAGGGCCTGTTGAATAATGGTCTAAAAAAGTGGCTTTCCAATGAAATATCGACTGCGATAGTTGGAACAACAGCAAAAAAGCTCTGTTGCAACCTCGAAAACCAT
>WRDV01000078.1 GCA_009779655.1 Dehalococcoidia bacterium | reverse complement strand
GGCCAGATGTATCTTGGAGTTGAGCCCCCTTTTGTACGCTCCATATCCTGATTACCTCCGGCTGCTCCTGCGGCATGAGGATGAACCTTGATATGCGACGCATCTATCATAAGCCATTCATAATCCGGCTCGTCTATCAGTAGTTCAAGCAGTCGTTCCCAACGCCCGGCGTCGCGCCATCGTCTAAACCTCTGGTGCACTGTGCCCCATTTCCCATAGTCCGGAGGCAAATCTCGCCATGGAGCTCCTGTACGTATTATCCAGAATACAGCGTTGATAAACCGGCGATTATCGTCTGCTATGCCTCCCCATTGCCCTTCTTGTCCGGGAAGATGCGGCGCTATCAAATCCCAAACATTGTCCGATATATCATGCCTATGGTATGATGCTTCCATAGAGAAAATCTCCTTTATTCATTTCCTCTATTATACCATATACCTCATGTAGACACTATCTAATAAGTTGTTCTTTGAAAGATTAAAGGATTTTGGATTGCAGGATTGCTTGGCTTCCTCGGTGGAGTATCCCGTGCAAACACACCGACACAACAGCAATGTGAACTACCCGTGGCAACTTGATTACATATATGCCACTTCATCCATATTAAACATGCTAACAAACGCTCGCGTCATTGATAATCAGCAGATAAGAGAGTTGTCTGATCACAACCCTATAGAAATTGTGATTGATATATAGCTGAGAGTCACTTTTTTCTGGCATGAGAAAGAGCTGATTGTGTTATCAGCCTATGCCATTCGTTTCAGAAGACAGCATAAGCATCCCGCGACATCGTATCCATTTCAGAGGTGTTTTTAGGGGAACTCTTTTTGTAAAAATCCTCTGCCGTATCTACGAACACATAAACTTCCTCTTTGCAAACATTCAAATCAAGTCAGCCCTATGTATTGTGCTGAGTCATAATGAACAGGCCAATAACTAAATCACAAACTCGCCATTACAGTACATGAGTGTGCCGTCTACCCAAATTTCCCCGCCGTTACGTAAATCGCATACCATATCCCAGTGTATGGCGCTCTCATTTTTTGAGCCGGTCTCAGGATATCCTGACCCAAGCGCTACATGGAAGCTACCGCCAATTTTCTCATCAAATAGAATTTCACGCGTAAACTGCTGAATCCCCTCATTAGTACCAATAGCAAATTCGCCAAGAAAACGCGCGCCTACATCCGTATCCAGTGTTTTGAGCAAAAACTCCTCATTCTTTTCTGCTGACGCCTGAACCACCTTACCATCCTTGAAAACCAGCCGAATTCCATCTACTTCATGCCCCGCCTCAATAGCCGGATAAGAGAAATACACATAACCATTTGCGCTGTTCTCCACAGGACCGGTAAACACTTCGCCATCCGGCATGTTCCTTTCGCCGGCGCAGGAAATAAACCTGCGGCCTGCGACAGAAAGCTGTAAATCAGTATCTTTGTTAATGATACGCATACTCTGTTTACCATCCAGCCACTTGATAATACGATTTTGCTCAGCCGCCACGCTCTTCCAGTAACCCACCGGGTCATTCAAATCAGGCATACAGGCCTTGTATACAAAATCTTCATAATCGCACAAACTCATCTCGGCATCCTGCGCCATAGAAGCTGTCGGATATGGCGCAATGACCCATTTGAACTCGCCATCAGCCGTGCGCCGCATCATAGTCTTCATCAAATCAGCATAGGCTAAATCGTGCCACACCATCTTATCAGAAGGCACTTTTGAGAGGGCTTTGCTGTTCTCGCCGCCAAGTATAACAATACGCGCATCATACTTCTGCATGATAATACGTTGAATTTCATGGACATACTCAATCTGCTCGCGTGAGCCATAGCGGTAAAGCATTTCTGTAGTTGCCATAGAACGCGGCATTACAATGGGATGGCCTCCGGCCTGTAATACGTTCTTGTACACAGCATTAACAAGTGGGGTCGTAATATTTTCGCCATGGATAGCCACTTTATCGCCATGTTTGATCCCAACAGAATAATTCACCAGTAAGTCGGCCAGTTTTTCCAATCTGATATCCGCCATAATTGTTACCTCTAACTTAATTTCTCACTAATACTAACAGCACACGTGATATCAAACAAGCTATTTCACGCTCTTTTCACATAAACCGTCATAGACACAGCTTTCAAAAAGATTGACCATTTGGCTCAAACAGGTTACACTCTTATCACTTGAAGACATTCGCTATTTTCGGAGGCTGAGGTGAAGTTACTGGTCATTGGTTGCGGGCAATGTGGCGGCAGACTTGCTGACGAATTCTCCCTGATGAGTAAGAAAGCGCACATTAACGGATTAAATGTACTCACTAACGTACTGGCGGTAAATACAGATGTAGCCGACCTTTCTGGACTAAGCTACATCAGATCAGATTTTCAGCACCGCATCCTTATAGGTAATAAGAAGACAGGCGGACACGGCGTTGGCAAAATGAACGACGTTGGAGCCGAAATCGCGCGCTCAGACGGGGATAAAGTTATTGAAGCCATCCGCCTCACTCAGCACCTAGCGGAAACCGACGCATTTTTATTAATTGCAGGCGCTGCCGGAGGAACAGGCTCAGGGTCAATATCTGTGCTGACGCACATGATTAAAGAACGTTACTTAGACAAACCAGTTTACAACATGATAATCCTGCCGTTCCGTTATGAAGAAGCCACAGAAGAGCGCTCAATATACAATGTGGGCACATGCCTGAAATCTGCATATATGGCAGCAGACGCCGTTTTCTTGGTGGATAACCAGCGTTATTTGAAGAAGAATGCCCCTATACGTAGCAATCTAGCTAAAATTAATCGCATGGTCGTCAAGCCTTTCTACAACATACTATGCGCCGGCGAAGAAACTAATCCCAAATATATTGGTTCAAAGGTGCTGGACGCAGGCGATATCATCCAAACACTTTCAGGTTGGACTGTCATTGGCTACGGGTGCTCTAAGACCTCGCGTTTCGACGCAACCAAGTTGGTTGATTTCCGTGAAAAAACATCCGAGACTGCACGCGGCGTGCAAGCAATGGACGAAGCGCTTGGCGATTTATCCGTTAAGTGTAACCCTACCGAAGCAAGAAAAGCGCTATACCTCCTGACTACCAACCCAAAACAAATGAACATGTCTCTTATTAACGACCTTTCTTCTACGCTCAAGGCCATGGCTACTGAAGCCATTATACGCACCGGCGACTATCCGCGCGGACAAGGCAGCGATGTAGAGGTAACAGTCATCCTCTCTGAGCTGACTAATTCACGCAAAGTAATGGACTATTTCTCACGCACCATTGATTACATCAACCGTGCCAAGACACGCCGCAGTATGGATTACGAGCAGGAAGATATAGGCGAAACCTTTAGAGACATTCCTAATTTGCTATAGCAAATTAGGCCGGTGTCAGGCGAGCGGAATAGAGTAAATCCTATTTTTGCGAAATCTCAATCCGTATTGAGAAGCTGTCCGCATTACTACTTAAGCAAGACTACTCTCTTCTCAGTCCTCTTCGATCACGTGGTCATCGTCAACTTCAGAATTATCAGAAGCGCCGTTTTCAGCGCTGATGAACATGCGCGACAGAGAATCCATTCTTTGTTGCATGCGTTGCTGCGCCCGCTTCGCCGCCTGCTTATCGCTGATAGGCGGCTCAGCCACTCTTATTGATTTTTTGAAATCTTCTGCCAGCGCTTGCTTCTCCGAGTTTAACAGACTTTCTTGCGGCTGGGCTGAAGTATTTAGCTCAACACTCGGCTTGCCTGCTTTATTTTGCAGCGCGAACGCCGCGTCAGCAGTTGTAGTCGCCGCAAACTGCGACGCCATCTTCTGTGCCATATACTGAGAGAGCAGATTTTTATCGCCGGTGCCGCCCATTATCTCACCGAAAGCGCGCATCCAAAACTCGCTGGCCTCTTGTGCGGCGCGCTTTGAGGCCTCCATCACCGCCTGTGATGCGCGCATCGCCTCGTCAGCTGCCTGACGCGCAGCTGACACCATAGCGTCCGCGCGGGCTATAGCTTCCTGCGATGTTATCACGCTGTTATCCGCCGCTTCTTTCGCCTCACGAGCAGTATTCTCAGCCTGCTCAATACGTTCTTGCGCCTTTTTAGCCCACTCAGCCAAATCAGTGCGTATACCAACACTGGTATTTTCTACCACTCCAAGCGCAGCCTGAGCACGTGCTAGTATATCATTTGTCAGCTCCTTGGCTTCTGTGCTGACACGCTCAGCTTGAAGCGCCGCGGCAATTGATGTTCTTTTAGCTTCCTCACTTATCAACGCAACCCCACGCGATTCAATCATGGCGCGATCAACAGACTGCCTCATCTCTTGCACAGCGGCATCCGAAGCGTCTTT
>WRDV01000077.1 GCA_009779655.1 Dehalococcoidia bacterium | reverse complement strand
TTCCGATACCAGCACCGCCTCCAATACTAATACCACTTCCAAACCGCCTGGTACTGGTACCATCTCAGGTTCTTTTAACATACCGGAACCTGAGCTTATGCCAATACCAGATTGCGATGCCCGCGTAGCTTTAGACCGTAAATACTCACCCTATCACATTTGGGTATACCCTATGCCAGACAATATCGCGTATATCGGCGCAACCGAAAGCTTTCACAAAATGGTCTATATCATCAAGTTTTCTCTTGCAGATACAGGAACCGTACTAAGTGCCATGCGCGAGGATTCATTCGGCTATGTTGAAGGCTCCAAAATAAATTCTGACCTCACCGCTCCGGTTTCCGGCACAGTTATTGAAAAAAATCCGTATTGTGAAATTGAAAAGCTTTATACAAACGGCTGGATGTTAAAAATCCAAATGAGCAATCCCGATGAATTAAACAGATTATACACACCGCAATATTACGCATATCTTGAGTCGCCAAGCTGGAGCGGGCCTATTCCCCCCATGCATTAGCAAGGAGTTACGTATGAACCATAAAAAGTTAGCTATTTTCGAGGGCGCTATGTGCTGTGACTCCGGTGTGTGCGGCGCAGCGCCGGATATTAACCTTGTTGGATTCGCCGACACACTAAAAAAACTAAAACAGGACTATCCTGGGATTGAAATCTTACGTGCCAACATGTCAAGCGGGCTTGAGGTATTTCGCAAGAATATGGACATACTGATGATGATTAAGAGTAAAGGTGTCGGCATACTGCCTCTTGTGATGATTGACGACGAGATCTATTCACAGCAGCGCTACCCTAAATATGAGGAGCTAGTAACGGCTCTTAACGCCTAGAACGCAGTTGTATGAATAAATTTACACGGGCAGCTCAGGCACTTTCGGATCAGACACGCCTTCGCATTCTCAACGTGCTGGCTGTCCGCGAGTGTTGCGTCTGTGAAATTATGCAAGCATTGGAGATATCTCAGACGCGCGCTTCGCGCAATCTCAAAATACTCAGCGATGCCGGATTTTTAAACATGCGAACTGATGGGCTCTATACCTTATATTCGCTTAGCGATACTGTTAGCGGCAGCTTTCACTCCGACCTGCTCAAAGCAGTCCGTCTCGCCCTAAAAGACAATGCCGAGACATGCGAAGACATTGAGAGACTTTCCATATCAAAACGCATAGACCTAAAATGCAACCGCATACTCAAGTTAAACAGCACAGTATCACACAAAAAAGGAGAGCAATATGAGTGATAGCCTCGACTTGACAAGAGAAACTACGACTGAATCAAACGAACATCAGACAGTAAGACCCTTAGATAAGCGACCGCTATGGAAGACAGCGGCGTTGATTGCAATACTTCTTGCCGCCACAGGGCTGACTATCTTCTCGTCAATCACATTTGAAGCAGCAAATAAATACAGCCCGCTCATTGAATGGCCTACGCCTCCAACTTACACAGGGGAAGCTCCGGTTCATATAGGCGCCATTCAAGAAGCTTGGAACTCCAACAACAACTTAGTCCTTGTTATTACGCCATGCGGCGATGATGCATTAAATGACTCCATCATCTCGATTACAATCCAGGCAGCAAACAGCATACGCTCCAAAGACAGAATCTATGTTGGCGTTTTTGTATTGCCGCAGGATAGCTCCCTTTCATATCCGATAGTAGTGTTGCGACTGTATACAGAAGCCGCTCAAAACTTCCGTGTTACAATGGTCGAAGATATTACGGAAAACCGCATCCACAACAATTACCTCGACCGCAAGTTCCTCAGAGCCTAAGCGCAAAGGAGACATGAGTATGGACGCATGGATACAGGAAATTCTTAGAGGCGAAACTTTCGGTTTCATGGTGTTGGTTGCTTCCTTTCTTTTTGGGGTAACCGCAGCTTTTTTTACTGCCAAGTGTAGTGGGTTGCCAGCCATGCTGGTAATCCTTGGTTATTCAAGCACCGGTAAAATGAATCAAAGACGCCAATTGCTAATGACCGCCGGCGCTTTCGCTATTTCTACTATTGTGATACTTGGAATACTGGGGGCACTCATTAGTTATATCGGCGGTGATTTTATAAGTTCTACTAGCCGGTTAGGTTTCTACTCAAAAAAAGTACTCGGTGTAATTGCTCTCTTCTTGGGTTTGTTAGCTCTTGACTTGGTTCCGGTACGTCTGCCTGCATTCAAACTGGCGATTGAAAAACTCCCAAGCGGTCCTGTTGGGGCACTAGTATTAGGAGCCACCATAGGATTGACAACAGCCAGTTGTGCTGTTACTTGCGCTCCGCTACAAATGCCGGTTGTCATAGGACTAGCTATTCTGAGCGGCCGTGCGCTGGAGGGCGCCATTATTCTCATGGTATTTGCCATCGGTTTTGTAACACCAATGATCGCGGCTATGCTAGGGCTCGGCTTCACTAGGGCCACAAAAATCATGGAAAGAATTGCTACGCCGCTGCGCTACTTCTCCGGAGTATTCCTTGTGCTGACCGGGCTATGGCTATTAGCAATGATAAAAAATAACACTTTCACAGGTTTTTAGTCAGCTAATTAGTGTTAAGAATGGCAACCGCTAAAAATAAACCTTGCCAAGTATGCCGGATGGGATTGATATCCTTCCCTGACGCCATGCGTTACGAGCACGCACTGCTGAGGTTACGCCATGAGAGCAAAATTGGAGACATGCTACTTATATTTGAGCATCCGCCGACCATTACGCTGGGCAAATTCGGCGATATCAAGAATGTATTACTATCCATGGATGAGTTAGCCAATCGTGGTATCGCATATTATAAATCAGACCGCGGAGGAGATGTCACTTATAATTGCCCTGGGCAGCCGGTCGTCCACCCCATCATTAATGTTCGACAGATAGGGCCGCGCAGTTATATATCTGGCATGCAAGAAATGGCAATTAAAGTAGCCAAAAGTTATAACATTCCGGCGGAATGCTCTTCCGAACACCACGGAGTGTGGGTAGCAGGCAAACAGATTGCAGCCATCGGGCTAAGAATGCGCCAAAACATCAGTATCCATGGAATATCCTTAAATGTAACTCCTGATCTTTCAGCGTTCAATTTTATCAATCTATGCGGAATCGAAGGCTGTCAGGCAACATCTATTGAAGCAGAATTGGGACGCCCTGTTGACTCCGTGGAAGTGTTGTCCCAAATAGAGCGGTCTTTCTCTGAGATATTTCAGTTTGAACTAAGTCATATTTCACAAGATAAACTCGAACAAATGTGTTTTGAAACATAGCAATAACGAGGCTGATACTATAGAGGCATAAGTTGAATCAAAAACTGCCAGATTGGTTTAAGCAAATAATACCGCGTGCCGGGGAAACAAAATATGTTGAGCAATTGTTAGCCGAGCTTCGCCTGCACACGGTGTGTCAGGGTGCGCATTGCCCAAACATCGGTCAATGTTTCTCGTCAGGCATTGCCACTTTCATGATTATGGGAGACATATGCATGCGCAACTGTACATTTTGCGCAGTTCACAAAGGCGTCCCTCTGCCGCTTAATTCAAATGAACCGCAGAACATAGCCGAAGCAGTAAAACAGCTTAAGCTGAACTATGTCGTCATCACCTGCGTAACGCGCGATGACTTACCAGGCGGCGGAGCAGAGCACTTTGCTACGACAATTAGGCAATTACACGCAACGGTACCAGGGATACGCATCGAAGTGCTTGTATCAGATTTCAATGGCAACGAGCAATCAATAGAAATTGTAGCCGAAGCATTACCTGAAGTTTTCGCGCATAATCTAGAAACCGTGCCACGCCTTTACCCATTTGTTAGACCAATGGCCAACTATCAGCGCTCACTAGGAGTACTCAAAAAAGCTAAGTGTTTAAACTCTTCTATGGTCACCAAATCAGGGCTGATGCTCGGGCTTGGAGAGACTCATGCCGAGCTAATTAATGTTATGCGCGACTTAAGACAAGCAGGATGCGAACTGCTATCGCTAGGGCAGTATCTTGCTCCTTCACAAGCGCATCATCCTGTCATTGATTTCATCACACCAGAAAAATTCGCCGAGTACGAAGAAATTGGCCTAGCTCAAGGATTCAAAGGCATAGCCGCAGCTCCGCTTGCGAGAAGTTCATTCCGCGCCGCCGAATTGTTCAACCGCGCTATTAATCCTCAGGAAAATAACTACTCTAGATAATATGAAGGACAATACTAATGTCAAATGTAGGTAAGAAAGATGGTGTTTCACGAAGGGAATTCCTTAAACATGCCAGCACTACCATCGGTGGAATTACACTGGTGTCGCTTGGCGTAGCCGCCTCGTGCAGCGGGGCCGCTGATCCGCCGGATGATACTACTATAGCCAAACCACCAAATTCTTCCGAT
>WRDV01000076.1 GCA_009779655.1 Dehalococcoidia bacterium | reverse complement strand
TTTTGTTTATCCGTTTTGTAATTCGTTCCATATTTCTTCCAAAGACTTTCCGTCTATTCTAGCATTTTGCAGAAGTAACTGAGGATTTTTATACACACAATATATTTCATTGCCAGTGTTATTATGTTTATGTGTCACAAAAAACCATTGTCTTACTTTTTTGAAAAAACCGTTTGTTTCCGACCAGACTTGAATAAACAAATCTTTGTAACAAAAATCATAGAGGGACCCAACTTGGGTGATTCCTTCGCAAAACTCTTCCCATGTAAGTGTATAATTTGTCGCCTCTGTCTTCTCTGCCATATTAGGCTCCTAAAATCCACGTGCTAAGCGGATAATCATTGCATTATTAATCTGCCGGCGCGCTCAAGTTGTTGCGCTACTTGGGACGGCGATGTGCCTCCGATAACGTTTTTAGATGAAGCAGAGCGCTCCGTACTGATATCGCGGATATCCTTGCCAAATAGCAAGCTGAACTGCTGATAGTCTTCCAGCGTCAGTTGTTCTAATGTTTTACCGATAGAGATAGCGTGGTTTACCAGTCGTCCGGTAATGGCATGCGCTTCTCGGAAAGGCAAGGCTTTTTTCACCAAGTAATCGGCTACATCTGTCGCCAGTATATAACCTTGTCCAAGAGAGCGGCTCATGCTATTGGAATTAAAAATAAGTGTTATAGCCATGCCGGCGAAGACATCAAGTGAATTTAGAAGAGTATCGTGAGCGTCAAAGAGCGCTTCTTTATCCTCTTGTAAATCACGATTATAGGAGAGCGGCAACCCTTTCATTGTGGTAAGCAATCCCATGAGGCGGCCATATACGCGTCCCGCCTTGCCGCGTCCAAGTTCGGCTACGTCAGGGTTTTTTTTCTGCGGCATGATGGAAGACGGCGTAGCGTAGGAATCGTCTATTTCAATAAAAGAAAACTCGGCGGATGACCATAGAACCAGCTCTTCGGCCATGCGAGAAATATGCATCATACACAAGCTGGCGCAAGACAGATACTCAATTACAAAGTCGCGGTCAGAAACTGCGTCAAGGCTGTTTTGTGTGACAGTGGAAAACTCCAGTTCTTTGGCTACAAACTCCCGATCCAAATCGTATGCCGCGCCGGCTAATGCTCCGCTGCCAAGCGGCATTACGTCGGTGCGCTTAAAGGCATCCTCAAAACGAGTATAGTCACGCTGCAGCATCTCAAAATAAGCCAGTAAATGGTGCGCTAGCAGCACAGGTTGTGCCGGTTGCATGTGGGTGTAGCCCGGCATGAGCACATTAACGTTCTTGTTAGCTTGTTCTACAAGCGCTTTTTGCAGCAAGCGTATAGCTGACTGTATTTCGCGGATGGCATCGCGGGTAAACATGCGCGTATCGAGCGCTACTTGATCATTGCGCGAGCGCGCTGTGTGCAATTTGCCTGCTACCGCGCCTACTGTCTCTGTCAGGCGCGATTCAATTGCCATGTGTATGTCTTCTAATTCTGGCTTGATGTTAAACTCATTATTCTTAATTTCTTCTTCTATGGCTTTTAGCCCGTCAACCAGTATTTTGGCCTCAGTGGTTGAGATAATGTTTTGTTTGGCAAGCATATTAGCGTGCGCTATGCTGCCGCGTATATCTTGGCGGTACATGCGCCAGTCGAAAGGCAATGAAGATGTGTATTTAACGACTGCCTCTGCAGCATCTTTTTGAAAGCGTCCGCGTATATGGCTCATTTACTTATTGTTACCTTTATCAGATTTCTCTGCTGAGATATTAAACCGCGGCTGAAGCTCTGCCTGTGTCTTTACCGGCAGACCGAAGATATGTATGAAGCCCGGAGCAGCGCTTTGGTCGAACTGATCTCCCTTTTCATAAGTGGCCAGACTATGCGCATAAAGAGAGTAAGGTGATTTGCGTCCGACTACAATACAGTTGCCTTTAGATAACTTGAGGCGCACTAAGCCGGAAACGAAACGCTGAGTACTGTCTATATAAGCCGATAGGTCAAGGCGATTGGCGCTAAACCACAAACCGTTGTATATGATATCAGAGAATTCCTGCGTTACCTTTAGTTTAAAACGCGCCTGGTCTTTAGCCAGTGTTAAGTCTTCCAGCGCTTGGTGTGCGACAAGCAGCGCTACGGCGGCCGGAGCTTCATAAATCTCGCGACTCTTGATACCCACTAAGCGGTTTTCTACGTGATCAATGCGTCCGATACCATGTAATCCGGCTAATTGGTTTAGTTCGTTGATAAGATCAAGCCCATTCATGGCGATGCCGTTTAGAGCGACCGGTACGCCGTGCTCAAATGAGATTTCGCAGTAAGCCGCTTGATCAGGAGCGTCAATGGATGACTTAGTCCATGCGTATACTTCAGCGGGAGGCTCAATCCAGGGGTCTTCCAGTACACCGCACTCAACAGACCGTCCCCAGATATTCTCATCTACCGAATACGCATGACCTGATTTTACCGGCACGGGGATTTCGTATTTTTCAGCGTATTTAATAGTCTCTTCGCGAGTCATGCCCCACTCGCGTGCGGGTGCCACAATCTTCATCTTAGGAGCTAGGGCATTGATTACTACCTCAAAGCGTACCTGGTCATTGCCTTTTCCTGTGCACCCGTGGGCGATAGCAACGGCGTCCTCTTCTTGCGCTACGTCTGTGAGGATTTTGGCAATCAGCGGACGCGCAAGAGATGTGGCCATGGGATAAACATTTTCGTACACAGCGCCCGCCTTGAGCGCGGGGAAGATATAATCCTTGACGAATGCTTCTTTGGCGTCAACAACAACTGCTTTGACGGCTCCCACTTGCAGTGCTTTCTCTTTAACCGCGGCGGAATCCTTCTCGCTGCCTACATCAACGGTCACAGCTATAACATCGTAGTCGTAATTCTCTTTAAGCCAGCGGATGGCGACAGACGTATCCAATCCGCCTGAATAGGCTAATATCACTTTCTGAGACATATCGAACCTCCCATTTGCTTAATTATAATTCATGCGTCGCGCCGGTTAGCCCTGCACTACTCGCACTGTTCGATTACTCGCTGCAGTGCCTTTCGTAAAATGCCCAAGGCTTTGTTAATATCTTTTGGCTGCACAATCAGTGGCGGAATAAATCGTAACAGGTTTGGTTTGAGATTGTTTACCAAAAGTCCCATATCAAGGCATGCCAATGCGGTGTCTTTGGCCAAATTATTCTCAAACTGCATGGCCAATAACAGCCCTTTTCCGCGCACATCGGCAATACATGGGAATTCCTGCTTCAGTTTTTTCAATCCGTCAAGCATTAAAGTTCCCATGTTGAGAGAGTGTGAAGGGATATCGTTTTTGATAATGTAACTCAGTACTGCATGACTTGCGGCGCATGCTAACGCGTTTCCGCCGAATGTGGTGCCGTGGTCTCCTTTTACGAATACGGATGCTTTTTCGGTTGCTAGCACCGCTCCGATGGGTATGCCGCCTGCCAGCCCTTTGGCTAGTGCTACAACATCGGGTATGATACCTGATTGCCGGTAAGCGAAAAGGGTGCCGCAGCGTCCTACTCCTGTCTGTACTTCGTCTAAGATTAGAAGCAGGTTTTTCTCATCGCACCACGCTCTGACTTGTTTAAGGTATTCTGGATGGGGGATATTGACTCCGCCCTCGCCTTGTATTGCCTCAATCAACACGGCGCAAGTCTTATCTGTGGTGGCTGCCTTAATCGCATCAATATCGTTATAGGGCACATTAATAAAACCTGCCGGCAATGGCTCATATGGGTGCTGAAATTTTTGCTGCCCAGTTGCCGCTATCATGGCCAGAGTGCGCCCATGAAATGAATTATTAGCTGAGATAACCTCAAAAGCTCCGTTTAGATTGATAGATCCCCAGCGCCGTGCCAGTTTCACCGCTCCCTCGACGGCTTCCGTGCCTGAATTAGCGAAGAATACGCGCTTCATGTCGCTATTCTTAATCAAAAGTTCAGCCAGCTTAAGCTGTGGCGTTGTATAGAACAGATTCGAAGTATGGAATAAAAGGTGCGACTGGCGGTTGACAGCCTTAACTAATACAGGATGGCAATGCCCCAAACTGACAACAGCAATACCGGCTACGAAATCAAGATAGCGCTTGCCTTTATTATCGCGCACATACATTCCGCGTCCTTTTATCAAAGTAACGGGAAGTCGCTCAAAAACCTGCATATAATCTTTTTGTTCTATTTCGGTCCAGTTCATGTTATTTATCTCTTCCGGAAGTGCTGACGGTGCTTCCGTGGCCGGTATTTTCTATGGCGGAGAGGACGGCGCGCTTACTGCGTCCGTCCACAATACGGCACGTTACCCCGGCGACGGCGGCACGTTCACAGGCGCGCAGCTTTGGTATCATTCCTCCGTAAGCAACCCCTGATGACAGGAGGCTTTTTGTTTGCTCAATAGTAAGATGACTTATGGTGTTGCCATCCGCGTCTTTTAGTCCATCTACGTCCG
>WRDV01000075.1 GCA_009779655.1 Dehalococcoidia bacterium | reverse complement strand
GGTGCCGGCGGAGTAGATAGCCAAGATTGGGCGGGTATGCTCTTACGCATGTATTTGACTTGGGCAGAACGACACTGCTACAAGGTGGAAATACTGGAAAGGTCGCATGGCGAAGAAGCTGGAATAAAAAGTATAACAATGGAAATATCTGGTGATTATGCGTACGGCTATCTGAAAAGTGAGCATGGCGTCCATCGCCTGATACGCCTTTCACCTTTTGATTCCGATCATGCTAGACATACGTCCTTTGCCTTAGTGGAGGTCATGCCCGAAGTGGAAAGCAATGTGGATATTGAAATAAAGTCTGAGGATATTCGGGTAGAAGCCTATCGTTCCAGCGGTCCCGGCGGGCAAAATGTTCAGAAAGTGTCCAGTGCCGTGCGTATCACGCATATACCAAGCGGTATTGTTATTACCAGCCAGACAGAACGTTCGCAGCATCAAAACAAAGAGATTGCCATGCGTATTCTGACTGCGCGCCTGTTTAAAATTGAATTAGCTAAACGCGATGAGGAATGTGCCCGTCTTAAAGGAAAACATATTTCAGCTGAGTGGGGCAATCAAATCCGTAGTTATACCTTACACCCTTACCATTTAGTGAAAGACCATCGCACAGGTTTTGAAAGCGGAAACACCGAAGCTGTTCTTGGCGGTGATATTGATAATTTCCTCAGTGCTTATTTGAGGCTGGTAATGGAGTAAACAATGAAGAAGGCAGTGTTGCTTCTAACGGGGTTAGTTTTGGTATTTGGCTTAATGACTGGAATGGTGTCCAGTCAGCCGCCGGGTATTAATTATGTTGGCGCGGGCAAGGGAATGGACGCAAACAGCGCTCTATTTAGCGCCTCGCCTATCAATATTATTTCCAGTAATGCCACGCCGCAGTTTCCTAATGCCATTGTTTTTGAAGTGCAGGCTGACAGTATTGCTCCTATTATTGACGCAAGATTGCACTTTTACGTAGAACGCGACAGTTTTGTCAAGGTGGTGACGGAAGAGAAGCTTGATTTTATTTCTTCAACCAGAATAAACGCTTCATATACGTGGGATATGCGCTACACAGGAGGATTACCAACAGGGACAACTGTAATATTCTGGTGGACGATTACGGACGCTTCAGGCTGGCAAATCACGTCTGAGCAGCAAAAAGTCAATTTCAACGATACGCGTTATGTTTGGAAGAGTTTGCAGCAAGATAAAATAACTCTATATTGGTATGGCGCAAGTAATTCGTTGGCGCAGAGACTGCTAGATACTTCTATTTTGGGGTTGTCTTCTCTGGAAGCTAATACGGGAGCTAGCTTGAGTCGTCGTGTATCGATTTATATTTATGACGATGCCAGTGATATGCGGGGCGCGATGCTATTCGCACAGGAATGGACTGGCGGCGTTGCGTATACTTCATATGGCACTATTGTTATCGGTATTAATGATTTTAACATAACATGGGGCGAGAGAGCGCTTGTGCATGAACTGGCGCATATGGTGAACTACCAGATGACTAACAATCCGTATAATGGTATGCCAGTTTGGCTGGAAGAAGGATTAGCAATGTATGCAGAAGGGTCGCTTGAGCTAAGTTTTCAACAAGCGCTTATCTCGGCGTTGTCCGGCGGTAATCTGTTTAGCGTGCGTAGTATATCCAGCCCATTTTCTACTGATGCCAGTTTGTCATATCAAAAGTACGCTCAGAGTTATAGCTTAGTTGATTTTTTGATTTCTCAATATGGCCAAGCCAAGATGGCGTCTCTACTAGAAATTTTCCGTCAAGGCTGTGCATATGATGATGCGCTGCAGGCGGTTTATGGTTTTAATATGGATGGTTTGTATCAGGCATGGCTGGCATTTGCTATGCAAAAATATGTGCGCGCCTAATGCGGAGTCATGGCATGAAAAAACTGGCTTTTATGCTGGCGGGCTTTATTGTACTGGCAAGTTTTGGGCTATCAAGCGCTTGTTGCGCGCATAGTAATGCCGGCGGTTCAGGTGTACTAAATTTATATGGGCGCGATCCGATAACACTAGATCCGGCAATAGCAGGCGATTCTACATCAAACGGGTATATTATGCAGATATTCAGCGGACTGGTGCGCCTAGATGATAACCTTGAGCCTGTGCCGGATATCGCCTCCCGCTGGCATGTAAGCAGCGACGGGTTAATCTACACCTTTTATTTGCGTGAAGAAGTGACTTTTCAGAACGGCACTAAAGTGACAGCCTCAACATTCAAATACGCGTGGGAGCGCGCTTGCTCCCCGACAATTGCTTCTCAAACAGCGGATATCTACCTAGGTGATATCAAAGGAGTCCCTGACATGCTTGCGGGCTCAGCAAACAGCATAAGTGGTGTTAGAGTCGTAGATAATTATACACTTGAAGTAGCATTGGCTTACCCAAGCTCGGCGTTCTTAGCTAAACTAACCTATCCCACGGCTTTTGCTGTTGACAAAGCCAATGTGACAGCCGGCTCATCTTGGTGGAATAAGCCTAATGGTACCGGTCCATTTAAGCTGGCTTCATGGGTGAAAGGCAAGCAGCTAGTGCTGGAGCGCAATCCGCAATATTATGGCAGTAAAGCTAAACTCAATAAGGTAGTGTTTAAACTACTCTCAGGTATACCTATGAGCCTATATGAGTTAGGCGAGATTGATGTGTCAGACGTGTCAATATCCTACTTTGACCGTGTAACTGATCCATCGGGCAGTTTTTACACGCAGCTGGTGACCACGCCATCGCTTAGCCTAACATATCTTGGCTTTAATGTGAGTGAAGAACCTTTTGATGATCCCAATATTCGCCTGGCTTTTTCTATGTCCGTAGACAAAGAAAAAATTGCCAAACTAATGTTTCGCGACATGATGTCTCATTCAGGCGGTATTCTGCCGCCTGGTATGCCTGGATATAATACGGCGCTTAAGTCTGTGCCATATGATGTGAGCAAAGCCAAGGCTCTTATAGCGCAGTCCAAATATGGTTCGGCGGCTAACTTACCAAAGATTGTTATAACTGTCGGAGGTTATGGAGGAACTGTTTCCGGCGACTTGGTGGCCATTGTTTATGACTGGGAGAAGGCTTTTGGTATTGATATTGAAATCCGCCAGCTTAGTCCGCAGTTGTTCAGTTATGATCTGCGCGAGGAAAAGGATAACATGTTTTATTGGGGATGGATTGCCGACTATGCCAATCCGCAGAATTTCTTAGAGGTACTTTTCGGGAGTGGAGCGTCATACAACGTTGGCGGTTACAGCAACCCTAAAGTTGATGCGCTGTTGGCACAAGCAGCGGCAATAACTGATGTAAATGCCGGCTTGATATTGTATCAGATGGCTGAGCAGTTATTGATAGATGATGCTGCCTGCATACCATTGTGGACTGGTCAGAACATACAGCTTGTGCAGAGCTATGTTAAGGGTTATCGCACGAATGCGCTCGGAATAGTGGCTCTCAATGAGGTTTATATCCAAAGGTAGGGCGCAAATTGACAAAGGCAAGTTATCTAACGCGCAGAAGTCAATTCGTTATGCGTAACCAACAACAGTGGTGCGAATAATTATGCGGCGTAGCGCGTTACTTCTGAGTGGATTTCAAATACGCATAAGAGATGTTTAAAAACTCGCATTCAGGCACAAAAAGGGCTATAACACAGCATTGTGTAACGGCAAGTGTTTCCTTGCCACTAAAGCAACCATTGTAAGGTCATTATCAGTGTCTGCTTCCAAGAGTTTCGCATCAATGCTTCCGTCATCGCCGTTATCTCCAACCCCAAACTCTTTTGCAAAGTTTTCCAAAGACCAATCCGCCCAACGCTGCCACATAGCTCTTGAATTATCTATGTTATAACAGGATATGATTTTGCAAAGACCGGTCTTTTCCCAAAGCTTTCGCCACCAAGCGCTACTGTGAAAAGTAAATAACTCTGGAAACCATTGATTCTCCAGCGTATCGGGATAGCCATTTTCAAATTCGCGTCTAAGTCCTGGAACGACGATCCCAAGTTGCCCGTTGAGTTTTACAAGCTTGGAGAACACATCAACAAAATATGACTCGCTTGTGCCGAAGTAGTGATAGCTGTCAATTGCAATGGCGGCATCAAAGAAATCGTTTGCGTAGGGTAACGCATGAGCTTCCGCATGAATGGGGAATACTCTGTCAGCAACCCCGGCCTCATCAAAGCGCCGCATATTTTCCGTGGCGCTTATCCACAGGTCGTTGGCAAAGACGGTCACACCATATTCCTTGGCCAAGAATATGCTGGTAATCCCTTTGCCGCAACCCATGTCTAGGACTTTCATGCCCGGGCATAAGTCCATGTGCTCACATAAATCCTCAAGAAGGCAAAGCGGATTCGGCCCCATCCAGTTTTGTTCAATCCAACCGGCATCATATTTTTCTGTTTTGGGATAATCTTTCATTTGTCTACCTTCTTTCTTGCTTTTTCAACGAATATTATGGCGGACATAGAGCGTTCGCGTTAAACATTGGCGGATCTATAATCTTTGATCCAAAATCAAAGTTTGTCCTAGACACTGTTAAGTAACCGCTCGGGCTAATTTTTCTCCTCGCCAGGTGCCATTATAACATTCCACACAGATTGCCGCATTGTTTTGCTTGCGTCATTCCCATACAGTCCTAAGTATAGTTCTGTGATGTCTGTGTCAACTATTATCGCTCGTGTACGCGAGCTCTCGCATTTTTTGATCGGAATGACGTAGAAGTTAAGCTT
>WRDV01000074.1 GCA_009779655.1 Dehalococcoidia bacterium | reverse complement strand
TATACGATAAAAAGCGCCATTTTAATTTTGGCGCCAAAATCCCGCACAAAAGCATGTCTAGGGAGCCAAAAAGGAAAAACAGCGCGCTGCACGCGTGCGGCCATTGAGGAGAAAATCGAAATGAAAAGAGCACTTTTTGAAAACGTAAAGGTTACGCCTTATACATCAGGCGGAGTTATTGACCGCGCAAACTTTCTGTCGCTGGTCGTAGGAGTGGTCATCGCCACCGCCGGTACTTTAACTCTTACCGCGACGGAATGCGACGCCGCCGACGGCACATTTACCGCCGTGAAAGATACCCGCCCATTTGTCGGCGCGGATGTCGGCGGCGCATTAAACGTCCCCGTGGCCGTAGGTAATGTGGTAAACGTCGACGTCGACCTTGTCGGCTTGAAACAGTTTGTCTAAATCACCGCAACAGGTGCCGGCGCGACTAATGCCACATTAGCTTATGTAATCGGCGACGCCGGATATCAGCCGGTATAAGGGGGCACCGCAAGACGGAGGGTTGCCATGACAAAATCTGAAATCAAGGAATTGAATAAAACAATCGGTAAGCGGGTAAAAGATAGGCGCGAGTTCATGGATTTTTACAAAATGGGCGTGTTTGCTGATATTGTAGGGATAGACCATGAAACGCTTAGTAAATCAGAAAATGGCAAACGCAGTTTTAAGGCGCATGAGTTAATAAAAATCGCGGAAGCGCTAGATTGTTCAGTTGACTTCTTGGTCGGGGTAGTGGATGCCCCAACTACTGACATCACAGTAAAACAGATTCATGAATACACTGGTTTGTCTGATAGTCTTATTGAGCTATTGCATGTTTGCTGCGTGCCGTTGCCTAATGAGGAAATAAGAGAAAAGCGGCTTGAAGCTGATGGCTCCTTAGGGGTTATTGCGAGTTGGAAAAAACAATGGCCCAATATAACTCACGAGCAAATAAGCCGGTTAAACGCGGCTATCTGCGAAGCGGCAAGGGGCGGGTTTTGGCCCCATATTCCAAAGACAATCAGTCTTCTAGCAACTTCGTCAACAGTTGAGGCAAGGGATGCCAGCATTATAGAGGCTGTTGCCGCCTATTTATATGCTGACCCTAAAGGCGACTCAGTCACGGTTGAGCAAAAGGACGGCACGTATTACGAATGGTCAACGGAGTCTGTTATTGATGCCATGCTTGAAAGAATAACTTATAAGTTGCAAGCGTTACGCGCCCGCATGGGTGGCAAAGAGAGCGCCGCCGATATGGGCAACGATAATAGTTTATTCCCAATGAAGAAGATTGTTATACCTAAGCCTAGCAAACCCTAACCAATAGAGGCTCTACAATGGCAACTAAAATAAAGCGTAAGGACTCATGGCTCATACAAGTCTCGGTGCCCGACGGCAAAGGCGGCTATACCCGCAAATCAAGCACTTACAGGCCGCCGCCCGGCTCCACGCCCACCCAAGCAAGCCGCGGGGCCGAGAGGCACATGATAGAGTTCGAGGATAAATGCCGCGGGTTATTCTCTTATAACGACAACATGACGCTTGACGACCTGCACTCTTGGTACATGTCGGACATAGCGCCTAACCGCTTAAAACCGCAGTCCCAAGACGTCAGCGCATATTATTACAATTATTACATCCGGCCCCTGATCGGGCGGCTTAAACTGAAACATATTACGCCTATCGCCCTCGATAGTGCTTTTAGTCAAATGCGGGCAAACGAGCGTCCGAGCATCTTCTACAAGCTAAAAGATATTAAGGCCTTACCTCGCTGTTAATCAACACGGGAGCCGACCCGAAGAAAGTACAGACCGCATTAGGGCATTCGGCTCTTGACACCACTCAGAATATATACGGTCATATTTTCAATGAGACCATGGCGCGGTGTTTTCAAGGCGTCAGCTTAGCTCTCACGGACGGAGGCGGCATTTGGGAATAACTTTTTCAGGCATTTGCAACAAATTTGCAACATTTTATGCCGTCATACTGTATTATGGGCTGTTTTCGTGCCTAATATCAGTTATTGCGGCGTGATAACTTTTATCTACGGATTTTAATAGAGTTGTGATATATGCTTAGCCATAAGAGTGTAGCGTTCTCCAAAAGGCGTTATTTTTACCAGCCGTGTTGTATCTGAGCTGTAGAACAGTGTTAATTGTAGGTGTTGTTCCGGCATGATCGCACGGCCTTTTTCGGCCCATTCTATAACACATAGGCCTTGGCCATAAAAGTAATCGTCCAGTCCAAGGTCACTGATTTCGTTAAATTCCAGCCGGTAGAGATCCATATGGTAAAGCGGTATCCGCCCGGAGAACTCGCGCATCAATACATATGATGGGCTGGCAGTGGCTTCCTGCACACCCAAAGATTCAGCGATTCCTTGTGCAAGACAGGTTTTCCCGGCTCCAAGCGGCCCGTTAAGCAGTATGATATCACCTGAGCGTGACAGATCTCCGATCATTTGACCAATCTGGCGTGTTTGGATCGGGCTATTGCTGGTGACAAAAACGCTATTTTGCAAAATGATCCCACCCGGTAATTGACGGCTTATACTCGCTTCTGTCGCTATTAAGCAGTCTCACAATATGTTTTGATGGCGGCTCAATAGTACCGATGACGTTTACTGGAATGCTTATGTTGTCTATGATGCGTGACATAACACTTGACTCGGCTGTGAATAAGAGCTCATAATCCTCACCGCCTCCTAGTGCGAGATGAAGTGCTTCCGTGCCAAAGAATTCTTTCAATGTCGGGTGTATAGGTAGTTTAGAAAGGTTTATGTCGGCGCTAACTTTACTAGCATAACAAATATGCTTCATATCGGCTATTAGTCCGTCACTGATGTCTATTGCTGCATGCGCGCCGGCTGATAGTATGGCTGAGCCTTCCTTTAGCCGTGGGTTAGGCTGCCAAAAAGCTTGCCGCATAGGCGCATCTGCGATGCATGGAGTATTATCGCCGCTGATGAGGCGCAATCCGGCGGCGGCCATTCCTGGGTATCCTGTGATGGCAATGAGATCTCCCGTTTTGGCATTGTTACGCTTAAGAAGCTGTGTTCCGGCGCTTCCGGTTAGGGCTACATCGATAAAAAGTGTTGCGGATGTGGAAATATTGCCTCCGGCTAGTACTACGTTGTGGTGTTGCGCCAAATCAAGTAGCCCGCGATATAATTCTTCTATATCGCCCACGTCGCAATTTGGCGGCAGCCCTAATGTTATTAAAGCATACTCAGCTATGCCGCCCATAGCCGCAATGTCGCTTAGATTAATAGCAAGTGCTTTCCAGCCCAGCGCATACCAAGAAGTATCCTCGAGCTTAAAATGCACGTCTTGCACGAGACAGTCGGTGGTGGTTAGTGCCAGTCTGTCGGCGTTACGCCACACAGCGGCATCGTCTCCGATGCCAATTTCTAGCTTATTGCTGGCACTGTTGGTTACTTGCCTTTTGGCTATTATAGCTGTTAGCCGATTAATCAGGCCGAATTCGCCAATCTCGCTTACTTTCATATTTTGGATTATAACATGCGTTTTCTCTATATCCAACACAGGAATTATAGTTCCTGGCATAACCAAGCCAAGTCGCTAAACTTTTGCTTGTTATGCAGAGGGTTGGGAAGTCAACACTTTTTCATGTTTTGGTATGGCGCGAATGGTGAAAAATTTATCTTATTGTCAATTTGAACTATATCAATTTTATTGACTATAGTGGTAAAATGTCTTATAGGGGAGTTTAACTGCGTTGGTTGTTTGGGACCATATTAGCGTAAGAAGTCATTAACGATGGTTAAACTTTCCAAGCATTTATTAGCTTGCTTTGCCAGTAAAACAGGCTAGGGTTGTTTTTGTCGTGGATGTTGGAATTTTAAAATATTAGTTGGCAGATATGAAGATGCCAAAGTGTTATTGCGGAGGAGTTTGTGGCGGTATTTAATTCTGAGAGATATGTTTTTGAGGCGCCGTTGTCTATTGCTAGGGCTAGACGCGTATTGATTAAGCCGATGGCAGGGTATCCGTTGCCGTATCCGGTTACTACTAGCCGTGAAATGATGGTTTCAATTATCATGGGTATCCGTCAGATAAGCGACGCTGATATTCTGATTCTTGATGGTATGGCTAATGGGGATTCGATGGCAACCATTTATAAAGAGTTGTGCTACGACTTTCCTCGTGTATTGACGCTTGATGTGCGCGGTACTACGCTTGTAGAGGTGGAAAACCCATTGTTTAAACCGCTTGTTATGCCTACTTTCATGTTGCCAAATATTATTCTTTCCAGCGACTATCTTATAAGTGTTACTCCACTCAAGGTTATCAATGGAGTTGGGCGCCTGAGCATTTCCAATCTATTAGGTTTGATTCCGGCTACTAAGTATGGCACTGGCACTAAAGGCGGCTGGGAAGAGTTATACGATTTGGGGATTGATAAAGTATTGGCTGATTTGTTCTATACTATGCCGTTTGATCTAGGTATTATTGAAGCTAGCTACAAATTTATCAGCAAATGCGACGGTATCAATGGTGAGAAAGTGCCGCTTGGCAAGATTTTTATCGGCGAACCGTATAAGGTAGATATGGAAGTCTCACAGACTCTTGGCATCAAAGTGGATTACCTTAAGCTGATTGACGATGCGCGAGCAGACCTAGAAGCCTAGCAAGACACCGACCTCCTGTTGTGTCGATAAACATTTCTGAGACTTTAGCGAACCTATTCTTCTGAATTAGTGGCTTTGCGTTTCTTGCGGATAACTTCAACTTCTGGTG
>WRDV01000073.1 GCA_009779655.1 Dehalococcoidia bacterium | reverse complement strand
CGCTTGGCGAGACCATGGCGGTTACAATGGTTATAGGTAATTTGTATGAGCTGCCGATATCGTTATTCTCTCTGGGCACAACGGTGCCTGCTAAAGTTGCCAGCGAATTTGGTGAGTCCGGCGGGCTTTCGCGCGCTACGCTGATAGAGCTGATACTGGTTTTATTTGCTATTACGCTGGTTATGAATGTGGTGGCGCGGTTGCTTGTGTGGCGCGTCACACGCGGTAAAACGGTGAAGGAGTAAGTTATGGCGAAACATGCTCTATTACCGCGCAAAATGATTAATTTTTTTATGCTGGGGCTGTGCGCTTTGGGAGCCGGGGCGGCTATTCTGGTGGTATGTCTTATGTTGGGGTATATCATGGTGCAGGGGCTGTCATTTATCAATCTTGATTTCATCATTAGCCCGTCTGTAGGTCCCGGACAGCAAGGCGGCGGTATGCGCGACGAAATCATTGGCACACTGGTATTAGTTGGATTGGGTTCGCTTATCGCTGTGCCGCTTGGCATGCTTACCGGGGTTTTCCTGTCTGAGTTTGGTTCGCCAAGAGTGGCATCTGCTGTGCGTTTCGCGGCTGATGTACTCGCCGGCGTGCCTTCTATTGTTATAGGTGTCTTCGCGTACATTGTTATTGTGAGCCCTATGAAATCATACTCGGCCTTCTCTGCCGGTATTGCTCTGGCAATTATTATGGTTCCTGTAGTGGCGCGCACTACTGAGGAATCAATGCGCCTTGTCCCGCTATCGCTGCGTGAAGCGGCTTTGGCATTGGGCATTACTAGGTGGCGCTCTGTGATATTTGTGGCTATTCCCGGCGCGCTAACAGGTATTGTGGCTGGTATTATGCTTGGGGTCGCTCGCATCGCGGGAGAAACGGCACCGCTACTCTTCACTGCCTTAGGCAGTAATTTCCCCTTTGATGATTTGATGCGTCCTATAAGCGCCTTGCCGCTGCAAATCTATCGCTATGCCATGTCGCCTGATGGGAATTGGCAAGAGCAGGCTTGGGCGGGAGCTTTCCTGTTAGTGATGTTGGTTTTAGTAATTAGTCTGGTAGTGCGTTGGATGAGCCGTAAGCGCCGAACGTAATAATGCTAGTATTGTTAGGTGAGTGAGAAGAATATGGAAAGTTTTATAAATACCGAACTTAGCTCGAGGAAATCACTGAATGACAGTGATTATATCCTTCAAGTTGAGGAGCTAAACGCTTTTTACGGCTCTTTTAGAGCGGTTAAGAATGTCAATATGAGCATCCCGGCGAGAGCCGTTACCGCTATTATCGGACCTTCCGGTTGTGGTAAATCCACGCTACTGCGCTGTTTTAATCGTATGCATGAAGTAGCGCATGGGGCGCGAGTTGAAGGCCGCGTAATGTTTGACGATAACAATATTTATGCTACCGGAACTGATCCTGTACGCATTCGGTGTCATATCGGTATGGTGTTTCAGAAACCTAATCCATTTCCAACCATGTCGGTGTTGGATAATGTAGTTGCCGGGCGGCGTCTTTCCTCATTATGGACTAAACGCTCTGAAATGGAAGAATTAGCAGAAAAATGCCTGCGTCAGGCGGCATTATGGGACGAGGTTAAGGATAAACTCAAGCAATCCGGCGCATCTCTGTCCGGCGGACAACAGCAGAGGTTGTGTATTGCGCGTGCTCTTGCGGTACAGCCTGAGATTATCCTTATGGATGAGCCGTGCTCGGCTCTCGATCCAATAGCGACTCTTAAAATTGAGGACTTGATGCGTACATTAACTGAGGAGTACACGATTGTTGTGGTGACGCATAATATGCAGCAGGCCGGTCGCGTATCAGATATGACAGCTTTTATGCTTATGAGTGACGACAGAGCAGGGGAATTGGTAGAATATGATACAACGCAGCGGGTATTTACTAATCCGAAAGATAAGCGTACTGAAGATTACATAACCGGCCGCTTTGGTTAAAGGAGTAACATATGCCCAGACTAAATTTCGACAAACGTCTGCAAAATCTACAGGATGAACTGTTGGTGATGGGTAGTATGGTAGAGGAGGCTATTAGTCGCTCTACAGATGCGCTGAAAAGCCGTAACCTAGCGCTGGCACGCCAGGTGATAGAAGACGATAAAAAAATCAACCAAAAACGCTATGACATAGAGGAAATGTGCGTTAAACTTATTGCTACTCAGCAGCCGCTTGCGCGTGATCTGCGAACTATTATTGCTGTGCTTAACATGGTTGTGGATTTGGAGCGTATAGGCGACTATGCAGAAGGTAATGCAGATATTGCTATTAGAATAGGCGATGAGCCGCCGCTGAAACCGTATATTGACATTCCGCGCATGGCGGATAAGGCCAACGAAATGTTGCATGCTGCATTGGATGCGTTCGTGCGGCGTGATGCCGATACGGCACGTAAAGTTGTTGCCGAGGATTCGGTCGTAGATAATCTCTACGACCAAGTGTTCAGGGAACTAATAACATATATGGCATCTGATCCTTCCACCATCAACCGCGCTATGCGTCTTGTGTGGGTGGCGCATAATCTGGAACGTAGCGCAGATCGCGTTACAAATATATGCGAGCGCATAATTTTCATTGTAACCGGGAAAGTGGAAGAAGTCGGCGTCGCCAAGCGCTAATTCAGCAGGGTTGTTGTCTTAGCGCTGACGGTTATAGCTACGCGCCTTGGCGTGCCTGCTACTACGCTGAGGATTTCTAAACCCTCTCTGATTTGGGTAAAATGTGCTTGCCGTCATGCGTACGCCCATAGGCATTTTCATAGTCAGCGAGTGAGCTGCCACTCATTGAGCGCAGTATACGCGCTCTGTCAGCTATTGGCGGGTGAGTGCTCATCCAGCTGTTAATAGCGTTGCGTTTGGCGAATGGGTTAATTATATACATGGGGGCGGTGGCCTTGTTGGCGGCTTTTACCGGTGTCACTGAGCTGCCTAATTTCTCCAATGCGGACGCTAGTCCTTCCGGATAGCGTGTGTATAGCGCAGCGGAGGCATCGGCTAAATACTCACGCTTGCGCGATATGGCGAAATAAATCAACTGCGCAAATAACGGAGCCAGAATCATCAGCACCAATCCAATAATCATGAGTATGGCTTGCGGTCCTGCTGAGTTACGGTTGTTGTTGGATCGTCCGCCGCCGGTCAAGAACATGACGCGCGTGGCGTACCACGATATGATTACGATTGCTCCAAGCATCACAGAAGTAATAGTCATCAGTAGCACGTCGCGATTTTTGATATGACCGATTTCGTGTGCTACCACGCCTTGCAGTTCATCGCGGTTGAGCGCCGCACGCAGTCCTGATGTGACAGTAACAGCTGCTTTTTCAGGATTACGGCCCGTAGCGAAAGCGTTGAGCGCCTTGTCGTTGACGATGTAAACATCGGGCATCTTAGGCAAGCCGGATGCGATGGTCATCTCTTCTACGATGTTGTAAAGCTGAGGGTCATCGCTTTTTGATACCTTACGCGCGCCTGCAATGCTCAGTAAAATATTGTCACCCTGAAAAAAGGCGACAAGGCTCATGACAGCCCAAATGACGGCGGCAATAGCCAGCCCTCCAATAATGCTGTCAAGGAAGAACAACCCTATTACGTAACCTAACCCAAGCAGCAATAGGCACATAAACATAACCAGCACCGCTGAGCGCATGCGGTTTGATTTAATCTGGTCCCACATAGATCGTTAGAATGTCCTTAATTGAAACTTACTTTGGGAGCGAGTTTCTCTTCCGGAACAGTTATCTCAAAGAATGTTTCTGCTTTGAATCCGGTCATGCCGGCAATCAAGACAGACGGGAACATTTGTGTCTTATTGTTGTAGCGCAACACGGTATCATTATAGAACTGGCGCGAGAAGGAGATCCTGTTCTCTGTGGATGTAAGTTCTTCCTGCAGGGCTAGGAAGTTTTTGTTGGCTTTCAAATCGGGATAGGCTTCTGCCACTACCAACAGGCGCGACAGGGCAGAGCCGAGATTGCCTTCTAACTGGCCACGTGTAGCTGTGTCAGAGGAAGCGCCTGCTTGCGCCAAATTACGCGCTTTGGTGACGTTTTCAAATACCTCACGCTCATGTTTGGCATAACCTTTAACAGTTTCTACCAGATTTGGAATAAGATCATAACGTCGCTTTAACTGCACATCAATTTGTGCCCATGCATTCTTGACTTGGTTTCGTAGTCCGACCAGTCCGTTGTACATAGAGAAAAATATTATTCCGAGCAATACGATAACACCTACTACAACCAAAGCAATAATCCATCCAGCCATAAATACCTCCGCAATTGTTATACTTAGTTATACAGGCATCTCTCGGGGCGTAATGCTTATAAGAAGCTAAAGCGAAAATGTCTGTCAGGCTAAGTTTATAGGATATATTAGATAACTGTCAATTAGTTGTATGAGTCCATAACATATTGGACTCATACAACTAATTGACAGTCTATAATTGGCAATTCTATAATGCTGGTTGCGTATTTGGGTGTTAGGTATTTAAAAAGATGTCTTACAAGGAATCTACAGACATTGAGTAAAAAAAGAGGCACTCTCTGCTGCCATCAAAGCGTTGAACTTAAATGTGCTTGAATTGAGCCAAACTAAAGATTAAGAAAACCAAGCGAGAATAGGATATAGAGCGGTAATTGCATTCGGGGATAAAAGGATATGACTATTGAATTTGTGCGTACTATGACCAAATTTGAGTTCATCAGGCTAAGTTTGCGGAATCCTCGCTTATGGCGTTGT
>WRDV01000072.1 GCA_009779655.1 Dehalococcoidia bacterium | reverse complement strand
TGCCCAACGACAACACCTGTGCCAAAATCAGTCACAATACGCTGCCCATTTGAAGGCATTCTTCCCTTGATGACACGATATTGATCGCATTCATATCCTAAGCAGCACAGCAAGCGCCCACACACACCTGAAATCTTCATCGGGTTAAGCGGTAAATCCTGTATTTTAGCCATTTTTATTGAAACAGGAGAAAACTCTCCCAGAAAAGAGGCGCAACAATGTTCGCGCCCGCATCTGCCAAAACCACCCAGTAATTTAGCTTCATCGCGCGGTCCTATCTGACGCAATTCTACACGCACTTTCAAGCTACGGCTTAAATCGCGTACCAAATCACGAAAATCCACACGTCCTTCAGCACTGAAAAAGATTACTAGATGCGAAGCGCCTAGGTTATACTCAGCAGTAATAAGCTTCATCGGCAAATTAAGTTCATCTACCAAGCGTTTGGTTTCCGTAAGCGCATCATCCTCTTTAGAACACAAACTCACTGCGCATTCCATATCTTCAGCGGTAGCCAGTCTCAATATAGGCTTAAGAGGCTCAACCAATTCAATGGCAGTCTCTTTGGTAGTAAACACTACCACACGCCCCAATGCTTGGCCGTTAGCGGTTTCCACCACAACATCATCCCCCAGCTTTAGCCCAAGCCCTGCTGGTTCAAAATGATATACTTTGCTGTTCTTACGAAAACGCACACCTACTATTTCTAACATCATACACTCCTAAGCTTTGATTTTTATCAAACCAGCCACAGGCATATCCAGCATCATTATCTCTAGCACCAAGCGCGGATTGGCATTCCGCCGCAGTTGCTTAGAAGCATCATTCACCGCATCAATGCCCTTACGGATACCTCTTATGTCAAATTTTCCAGCCAACAATTGCATGCTGTCTTTGCAATCTAGGTTATTAATTTCTGATGACATCCCTACTTTAAGCATCAACAAGTCACGCCAAATCCCTAATAGCACATCAATCCTTTCCTGTACTTCGGCACGCTTCTTGGCAAAACGCGCAGACAGATCTTCTGCAAACTCAAAACGCGCCTCTAAATTACTGGATAACAATTCCAGCAATCCACCCATATGCTCTTTACGACGCTCCATCACGCTATCATCTTCTGCCGCCTCCAATGCCCAGCCAGGACAACCACGGCTCAGACGACTTAGCAGAAACGATTTTTCCTCTTTGCAGCCACGCGCTAATAGTGCCTTCTCTATTTTGGCTGCAACCACAGGTTTTAAATCCAACCGCTGGCAACGCGAAATAACTGTTTCAGGCAGACGAGATGGCTCGCTGCTCAAAAGCAAAAAAATCACCTTCTCCGGCGGCTCTTCCAGCGTTTTTAATAGGCAATTCGCTGCTTCGTGAGAGAGCATCTCCGCCCCACCAATGATAAACACCCTGTATCCACCCTCAAAGGCTGGCAAATTAGCCCAATGCTGAATAACGTCACGTACCTGCTTAATACTTATTTCCGTACGCGAATTGGACTTGTCATCAGTAACATCCCCCAAGGCAACAACTTGTACATCGGGATGAGAACCAACAACAATACGCTGACAAGTAGGGCACACCCCGCAAGGAGCTTCCTGTTGTCGACAATTGAGTGCTTGCGCCAGCGTCAAAGCCAGCGTCATCTTGCCTATACTAGGCCTCCCTCTGATAAGATAAGCATGCCCCAAACTGCTTTTGAATAAGGCCATACTAAGACGACCCACAGCAAGCTCATGCCCGATAATCGGCAACATAATAGATCTCTCCAAAACTATCCCACGTCGCAATGAGTAAGGTCCTGATAGGTTTCACGGCGGCGGATCAGGCGATCACAACCGTCTGATAGCATAACTATCGGTGGTTTGAGAGCGGCATTGTAGTTACTGCCCATTGGCAAACAATAAGCACCACATACCGGTATAGCTATAATATCGCCGATATTCACTTGAGGCAGCTTAATACCATGCACTAATATATCACTTGATTCACAGAAATGCCCTGCTATAGTAACTTGCTCAATATTATCTTCATTCATCCGATTTGCCAACACCGCTTCATAGCGCGCTGAATAAAGTGCCGGACGAATATTATCAGCCATGCCACCATCAACAGCCACATAGCGCACAAGCCCTGCTGCATCTTTGATATTGCCAACTCGATAGAGTGCCACACCAGCCTGTGCAACAATAGAGCGTCCCGGTTCTATGACTAGATGAGGCAGCTTAAGACGCAATGATTGACATGTATTCGTAATGCATTCTGCAATCTGCTCAGCATAGTAAGCTATTTCTGGAATTATGTCTTCTGTTGTATACGGCACAGAGTAACCACCGCCAATATTAAACTCTTTCAGAACGAAACCATGCTTCTCTTTCATCTCAGCTGCTAGTCCGAGTACCACACTAATGGCATCCAAATAAGGTTTAACTTCTCCGATCAATGAGCCAACATGGAAATGCAAACCGACTAAGTTAAGACATGGCAATGACATAGCGTGCGAAATGCCATCTTCTACATTGTCAAGCGAGAAACCAAATTTGCTACTAAAACCGCCAGTAGCAATATGGCTGTGAGTATGAGCATCCACTCCAGGGGTAACGCGCAATAAAATATCTTGAGTATACCCACCATTCTCAGTCAACTTAGCCAGAGCGCACAGTTCATTATAGTTATCAACCACAATACGCCCAACGCAGCATTTGAGAGCAGTATTCAATTCATCAGCCGACTTGTTGTTGCCATGAAAATAAACCTTGTCCATCGGAAAGTTCGCCGTTTCAGCTATATAAAGCTCACCGCCAGAAACAACATCCATACCATAACCTTCTTCTTTCAATAAAACCGCTATGGCAGTATGAAGAAAAGCTTTACTGGCATAAACCACAGTGATGTCAGCATAGCGCTTTCCAAATTCAGATTTAAATTCACGACAACGATTACGCAATGTCAGTTCGTCGAAAAGATATAGCGGTGTACCATATTTAGCCATGAGCTCAACCACATCACAACCGCCAACAACTAAATGATTCTCATCATTAACCATCGTGCCATAAGGGAAAAGTCTAATTCTTTTATTCATAGTCTTAATGATAACAACGGCAACAATCACACGTCAATCTAGTGCGCATAGAACTAAGTCAAATAATTATTGCCTAAAATCTTACGCCGATTTGTCTATAAGATAACCTGTCAAATTCCCTTGGTACTCACAGGTTGCCATCCATTATCTCAAATTCCACAAAAATAGACACCCGAATGGTATGCCGATCAGAATGTTTGTTACAGCAGGTACCGTTTCGCCTACGTAAACACGCTTTTCAAGAAGAATCATACTCAGTTGTGCAACAAACATTGCCCTTAATTCTTGGGACTTATCCGAGTAGGCGAATGCCTCGCTCTGCGAAAGACATCGAGAGCAATGTGCGTTCTCGCCTGAAATCGCTACAACTCAACCCGGACAAAGTGAAATCATTTTTTTCAAGCCCCTTCGGTTTCTTATGCCACGCATTAGGTGCAATATTTAATCGTGGGAGGGATATTGATCCACCGAATAAACAATGCGCTAAGCTGCATAAGAAGTAGTCGGAGTTTTGAAGAAAGAAATTATTTTGCCAGGATTAAGCTGAACCGATTTCATATGAGAGCGTATGCTGCGCTCTAAATCCTTCTCCGAGCGCGGCATGCGACGCTTACCCACTCCGCGTTTCAAATCACTGTTAAGACATTCGCCGGGGTTGTATTCCGGCGCATACGACGGTAAGTAGAAGAGCTCTATTTTCTGTTTATGCTTTTCAACCCATGCAACTGCCTTCTTGTTATGATGAGCAGGCAGATTATCCAGAATCAAGTATATGCCATAATATACGTAACAAAATTGTCAAATGACTGTGTATAAGAGAAGCAAAACTACGATACCGCTGTTATTGGACAAAACTACAGCTGAGTATGATATGGGAAATCGGAAATAAGACCGCTATATTGAGATCATCAATGGTATAGGATATTTATTTGTGGAGTTTAGGTATAACGGCAAGATCGAACGTTACAACCGTACTATCCAAGAAGACTTTGCTGAATGGCATATGGACACACTGATGGACGATATAGATGAGTTCAGTCGCGAACTCACTGATTGGCTACTCTTTTACAACACCATTCGCCCCCATCACTCCGTGCGCATAAATGGCAACAGATTCCGCCTCTAAAGGGTTGTTTAAATATGCTAAACTTAAATACCGAAAAGTCCAATATGTTATGGACTCATACAGACGCTTGACAGAAAACTATTTCAGATATACCCGTCTTTGACACCCACTGTGAAAAACGCCATGCCTAGTTGTGCGTAAAAGTAGTCAATTTTTACGGCATTAGTAGTGAGTAATATGTTTTACTGTTTTGTCTTTCTGAATATATCCCCCATCTGCTTGTTTGTAACAATCTGATAGTCTGTTCGGAAGTCAAACATATTATGCAGGTCATCGGTAAAGTCAGTTCTGGTGTATGTGGGAATGTACCCTTCGCCTTTGACTTTATAGAAGTCTAGGGATCGTAACCCATCAATTATCTCAATACTGGTGTACTTATCCCCCAGTCTCTTTTCCAGTAATCGGTAAATCATTAAGGCTATGAAACAGGTAATAAAGTGCGCCTCTATCCTCTTATCACGACTTAAGTAAACCGGTCGTGCCTTAAACTCATGCTTGATGATACGGAAACACTCTTCTATCTCCCATCTCCCTTTGTTAACCCTGATTATTGCTTCGGCATCATCTTCAAGATTGGTACACACACCATAAAAGCCATCGTAGGCTTCTTCTCTG
>WRDV01000071.1 GCA_009779655.1 Dehalococcoidia bacterium | reverse complement strand
GAAGACCAACCTGATGTGGCTGCTGTTAGCTGTGGTAGCTGCTGTCGCCGGTGTGATAGTGTTCTTACTAACTGAGCGGCTAGGCGCTTCCATGATAATGGTAAACTGGTGGACTATTGTCAATGCCGTTATTCTCATACTGGGTATTGTCGGCGTATGGCTTGCCTCCAAAGGCAAAACTGTAATCGGCAGATAGGCATCCACTAGCATAATGTTGTAGGTATAGAAAAGGCACTTTAAGATAACTCTTAAAGTGCCTTTTCTGCTAATTCGTAAGAGGCCTGAACTATACCAAAAAAAGCTTGCTATAATATAGCCATTAGTTTGCCAGTAAGGCGCATGTTGTATATAATATGTGAGCTTGCAAAAAATGGATATATAGAGTCATTTGACATAGATATGGGCGAATGGTTATCGAATAGTGAATCGATTGCTGAAACTGGATAGCCACAGATAAAGATAGGAAAGTGTGCCTGAATTATAGTCAAGTAGAGGATTGTGTTTTGAAGTGTACTATTAGTGGTTGTATTTACTGCGTTGCAATAATTAGCATTACAAACGGAATGATTGTTTGATTATGGTCGTATGAGTTATACGACCATTTAATTTAATAAGGCTTACGAAATAAGCTATTTCAATGGCGAATTATAATCGGGGAGATGAAAGATGAATAATGTAATTACTGAGCGGATCATACCGCACGGCGCGACACGAATCGCAGGAGCGGTATGCGGAGCATCAAAGCGGTTTGGAAGGATGCTTCTGAGACCGGTTGCTAATCTCTTGCTTGTAATGGCGTTGCTTGCATCGCCAATTAGTAGCTTAATTCCGCAATTTGCGGTGGCTAATGTAGATCTTAAAAACTATCTCGACAAGATTGAAGTACAAGATACCGGAGGCGCTACAGTATTCCCCGTTACCCCGCAAGAACCGCTTATTGCGGGAAAAGACTATAAGCTGATACTCTTTTTTAGCGACGCGTGGAATGATAGATTAGCCCATAGCACCACTCATACGTACGCCCTGCCATCAGGCATAACATTCCCTGGCGTAACGGTAGGCTCTATATCATCAGGTACAGTGGAGAATGCTATCACATATGAGGTGACCCCGGCCGGCATACTTGAGGTGACATTATCTCAGGCATATTGGAATGCTTCTTCGTCTGTATCGTTTTCGCTGGCGTTGTTAGTCAATTTCAGCGGGGGCCAGAAAACATTTGCGCTGCGTAATAATGCGCAAACAATGATAGATGTCTATATTGTTCCGTTGGCTGTTGAAAAGAGCGAGCAATATGACTTTGCTACCAATAAAGTTGCGTATACCATTACGACATCGGTCATGGATAATAATACAGCTTTATCCGATGTGACAATACGTGACTGGCCGTTTATAGCCAACAGGGCATATACGCCAGAAAACATGACCAACTTTGTTACAAGAAATATAGGCGCGCATATTAGAGCCGGTATCTCGGCCGGCAAAATAACTCTGGTATGCGAGCTCAACGGCGCGCCTATCCCTTATACGATAAATTGGGCGCCTAGTGATGCTGATTTCACTATCAGTTTTCCCACTGCGACGAATATTCTAAACGCCGGTGCCACAGTAACGCTCAAGTACACGCTAGATATAAGGGATCTTGTTGAATACCTGTGTCAATATCCCGTTTGGTTTGGCGGTACATCCACACAGGAATCGGCGTATATGAACTATGATACGTTCCTGTACAATCATGCGTATGCCTACTACCAAGGTGAGCTGTTGGATGAAATGCGCGTGGGCGGACGGTACAATGAGTCATTTATTACAAAAGGGCTTTCTGGTGAGTCTAGCAATACGCCATCCAATCCTGCTTACTCGAATTCTGATATGTCATGGATTGCACATATAGGCAATGGCAGAGATGTACTAAATGGAAAAATCATAACGGATACTTTTGTTGCCGGCGGCGGAGTAACGGGGCTCATGGAGATTACGAGAGTGATCCTTATGCGCCAAGATAGGACGGTGATTAGCACTATTAATAACGCGAGCCCTACTACATCGTCCGGTGGCGGCTTCACCTACACAATCCCTAATTTGGGAGAGTCAATATATTACGTCAATATTGTATTTAAAACATCTATCGGGAGCGGCACAGACTGGAACTATATAAACAAAGTGTCGGTAAACCTTCCGGGGGATCCATCTTTTACCGGCAACGCGATAAAGGTCCCCAAAGATCTTACAGTATCGCAAAGAACGGTGTTGCTTCCGGAAACCCGCGAGTTTGAGTTTACGATTGAATACAAGATCCCGGGAATGATGCATAACAGTCGTTTTAATCTGCAGAACGGTAGCGTTATGGTTTATGTGCCGGAAGGCTCTTCATATACAATGCGTTCCTTTCCTACTTTGACGTTGAATACTGTTATCACGAATTTGACGGTAACGGCGCAGAAACAAGGTGACAGCCAGATAAATACGCTGGTGTTGGGCACGGACTACACTTATGTGCCCAGTTTCGCTGGTTCCGGACAATTCAATATCTATTTTGGAACGGCTACAACCAGTAGTGGCAGCATTTATCCGTATGCCGACGATATGATTATTACTGTGTCGTTCAGATACTCGCTGGATACGATAATATCAGGGCAGACCCTTGAGTATTGGATGAAGCAGTCAAACGAAAGTAATAAGGCCGGCGGTTTTGCCTATAATTATCCCTATGCGATATTTGGGAATGGCCATGCCGGTGGCGGCGGGCAAATTGTGTATTATCCTATTCAAAAACACGGCGCGTGGGTAAATAACGGCGTAGAAGAGATCAGATATGAGTTAAGGCTTGATTTACGCAACGTGAACACGGCGTCTAGTTTCCGGCTTGAGGATGTGTTTGATCCTAGGTTACAGGTGGATAGAGTATTTTTCGGCACTTCTCCGAATACCACGACTCCGATTGCATGGAGTATTGTACAAGGCAAGCTCTCAATTAACTTGTCGTCTGTTGCCCCGCAGGTGTATTACCTTGTTTACTACTTGCGAGTGGTTGATACAACCGGACTTGAACTGGGCCATACGGTATTTGATAACAAAGCCGATTTATTTATCAACTCCGCGGTTTATTCTAATGATTTTGCTTTAACGTATGGTAAGGTGCCTGTTCAAAAATCGATGACATTTGCCGGCAATACTGCTTCTGCGACAATAGCCATCAATCCGCAGGGTCTCACGTTAGCAGGAGATATGTCCGGCAAATATGATGTTATTGACTACATGTCGCCGTCGCTGGCTTTCTACCTTAGCACAATTAAACTGGAGCGAGAAACGACTCCCGGCTCTAATGTTTGGATAGAACTGACAGAAGGGACGGGGCCTGATAATTACTCTTTTGTCTTCAGAAGCGACCTAAGAATTGAGATGAGAGTACCCGATGGAGTGTCTCTAAGGCTAACTTACAAAGCCTTAGTTAAAGGCACTACAAATATGACAATTACCTATCGCAACGATGTTTCAATTTGCGGAGGGACTTTTGAGGATTATGTTGCGGGGAGTTATCTCATACAGACCAGCGTTGGCGGTGCCGAAGGCGTGCCTGCGGCAAGCATAACTTTGTATAAACTTGATGAGGACGATGATGCGCCGCTTGCCGATGCGGTATTCGCTCTCTATGGCGATTTGAATTACGGCGCATTAGTAACGCCTCCTGCAGGCATAGCCGCAACCCGCACTTTCGGCAGCAAGACTTTCTACTTTATAGGTATGGCAACTACGAATGCCAATGGCGCATTTACTTTCAATGCTGCCTCGGGCTTTAATCATGTCACAGGTTTTCTGCGAGGGCAAAACATTATTTATGCTCTTGTTGAAATATCCGCGCCTGATGGATATGTGCTGCCAACAGGTTCTGATGCGATAACTTTCTTCACTTTCGAACCGATTACGCCAACGCAGCTAGCGGCTATAGGTAACCCGCCATCTTCCCAAGTGAAAGATCAAGTGGCGGAAGTAATTACATTAAAGAACGAGGCGAAAGAAACGACATTTACGGCGACAATTACAGTTACCCGAAATGGAGTTGCGTGGGGTGGTTTGGGAACTGCCGCAGGAACCACTATTAACTTGAGAAGCGGCGCTGACAGCTTTGCTTTAACAGAGACTGGAGTCGGAACCGGAGTCTACGTATCTGAAAATATTTTGCCCAATGGCACGTATAATATTTTTATCAATGGCGTCAATACCGGCAGGACTGTTGTTATCAACGACTCGAACGGGAACGCGACATTAAACTACTTTACAGTTACTTTCACAGCCGGTGAAGGTATCTCCGGTCTAGCTGATGAAACTGCTACGGCAATTGGAGCGTATTTGGAAGGGGCGCAGGTAAGGCTCCGCGCTACTGCTCAAAGTACTCCAAACAGCTATACCTTTACTAAGTGGGAGGATAGTGCCAGCAGCGGCCCGTTTGGCGACAGAACAGCTAATCCCCTTGAGTTTAGCATGCCGGCTTATGCTGTTTGGTTAACGGCTATAGCTACGCAGGATACCTATGCAGCAACAGTGAATGTCAGGTTAAATGGCGCGCCATGGGATGGCGGCGGAAAGACATTTACTGTATCCAGAGATGGCGGCGTAACGAAGATAGGTTTAAGCGGTGGAACGATAGGTGTTTACAGCGCTAATTTGGTCAATGGCACATATACGATTTATGACGGAAATGAAAGCACTGGGATAACATTCACAGTCAATAACAGCGCGGCAACAGCGACAGTAAACTACTATACCGTTAATTACAGCGTAATAAGCGGTCCCGGCACATCAGGCTGCAGCATAGCTGCCACATATACTATAAGCGGAG
>WRDV01000070.1 GCA_009779655.1 Dehalococcoidia bacterium | reverse complement strand
TTATTCTTCTTGTGAATTACAATCGCCCTGCGTAAATCATTTGATACCGGTAATGCCATTCGTAATCACCTCCTAGTGATTACAGCCTACATGATAGTCTATGATAAGTCAATATGCTATAGTTATAACATCTGCAAGATCGCAAAACTGTCTTTAAGGTTGCGAATTTTACTTTAGCCGCAGGTTTGAATTTCCATATCACGACGTTGTAAACTGTCCGCATAGAAAAGCGCCGCCCGGAAAGATTCGGCGCGCTTATGTTGGTGTAGGATGGCTTCCTAGTTATTCATATTTCGTATATCGCACACTGTTGAGCAATGGGTACAAACAATGGGGGCTGATCACCATATAGTATTGTAGCATTTGAAATGGAACGCATGTATATCGCATTGAAACCTATAGGCCGCGTACGCAGCCATATCAAAAATACCCCTAAGCCTGAATATGATTGGAGTGATGTGGTGTCCGAAATTGAAGTACTACCGCTCTGGCAAGAAGGATTATTCGGGTTAGAACATTATTCTCATATAACGGTTATATACTGGGCGCATAAAGCTACTGATAGGACAAAAATGGCGTTACGAGTGCGCTATCGGGGCGACCCCGCATTACCGGAAGTAGGCGTATTCGCTTCTCGTTCACCCTATCGCCCAAATCCGCTCTGTATCAAAGTCGCGAAGCTGCTATCAGTAGACCGCAATATTTTGCAGGTGCGAAACCTTGATGCGCTTGATGGCACGCCTGTAGTTGATATAAAACCATTCATACCCACAAATGACGCGCCCATAAACGCGCATGTGCCTGACTGGAATCAGCATAATCACGAGAATACTGAGCATACAGCGCATATATAACCTGCATCACGCGCTATTAGTAAAACAGGGTGAGTCTCTTGCCTCACAATCCTTTATGCGCACGGTGCTGCATGGACAACTTATGCCTCTATGTCTGCGCGAAACAAAAATCAACCGGATGAGGAGCGGTTAATCCACGCATAGCGATCACGAATGTCGCGATCAAAAAGAAGCCTGTTGAGCAGTAATTCTCCAATAGGCACGTCGCGGCTAATGGTCACACGCGCTCCAATCAGCCGTTTAACCGCTCCCATCAAAGCGATAATGAATAAGCCTATTGTAACCGTCGCTTTGTCTTCAATGCCTAGGCGTGACGAAGCGAACCAGTCCCATGCGAACCAGCTCCACAGAGGTAGTGTCAGAAAACAAACAAAAACGCCCAGCGCCATCTGCTTAAAAAACGCAGGTAAATAAGCCGTAAGCAATATTATTAGACCCAATAGCGGCGAAATCGCAAAAATAACACCTAGCGTGGTAATCATGCCCTTCCCGCCGTGAAAACGAATGAATACGGACCAATTATGACCGGCAACCGTAACAAGGCCCGCCGCCATCTGCTGCCATACTTCCATACCAAGCCAATAGGCCGCAAAAAAAGCCAGTGTCCCCTTGCCCATGTCAAACAATCCTACCGCCACCGCAAGCGGTTTGGATGTAGTCTGCGCCACATTAGAAGAACCTACATTCCCTGTTCCAATCTTACGTATATCTGCGCCAGTTGCCCATTTTACACACAGATAGGCCGCAGGTATGGAACCCAAAACATAGGCTCCTGTCAACAATAGTATAAACTCAAACCACATTTCCATATTTTAATCCATATATGACGGCAGCTTAATACCGCGCTCACGCGCCGCCAGAATAAGGTTCTCAGCGCACTCAGCAGGCACACTAGCTTCACCAAGCATAACCTCAGTTGTTTCATCAATGCCATGATAATCGCTGCCGCCTGTGGAAATCAGGTTATGGCGACGTGCCATAGCTGCCAGTTCATTGCGCTGTGCAGGAGTATAGTCCTTATAGTGACATTCCATGCCCACCAACCCACGTTCTGTTAAGCGAATTATCAACGTTTCAGCATCGCTTATGGTAGTAGGATGGGCTAACACAGGCAAGCCGCCGCTGCGCAAAACTAATTCCACTGCTTCATCGGGAGTAATCTTGACTCGTTCCACATAGGCAGGGCATCCCTGCCCGAGGTAGCGCACAAACACCTCTTGAAATGAAGAAACATATCCCTTTTCCATCAAAGCCTGCGCTATATGCGGCCGCCCGATACTGCCTTCGCCGGCAAGTTGGTATACGCGCTCTAAGCTGATATCAAGCCCTAAATCATGTAATTTCTCTACAATGGCATGGGCGCGGTCGCGCCTAGAATCGCTGAGCGCCGCCAGCTGCCGCATAAGAACAGGACTGTCTATGTCAATGAAAAAGCCCAGTATATGAACCTCATTGCCAGGCGCATGAGAGCTAATTTCGACGCCCGGAATTATTTTTAATGAGGGATATTCTTGCGCTGCAGTTTGCGCTGCAAGCACGCCGCCTACTGTGTCATGGTCAGTAATAGATAATAAGGTCAAAGCATTACTTGCTGCCAAACGCACCAGTTGCGCCGGGGAATACTTGCCATCCGAGGCATTGGTATGCGCATGCAGATCTATCTTACCGTTCATACATCCACTCCAGCAACAAGGCTTTAAACCTGATTCGTTCCGACAATGATACCCTGACCGTAAAATCGGGGAAGTTTATTGCTTGCACCTCGGTATTATACCATTAGCTCTTTGTATTGCGCTGTCGAGTAATAAGGGCTGCCCGGTGTGATATACTAACTCTTATTCGCCGTCAGAGTATTGACTGCGCTTTATAATCTCTCTTGTAGGATAAACTCACCAAAGGCGCCGTTTTGCGGCCGGTACTTTTTCTATTCGTTTGGCATAGAGCTAAAGGATAACCGTATTCATAGCATCCAAGAATTCTTAACGGCGTGTTTTTCTGCATCGTGAGGAATATTCTATATCTGACAAGCATGCTTGAAAGTTTATTTCAACACCAACCTTTCAAGCTATATTTTATCTTGTTTTATGCACAATGGATAGTTAATCCTGGGGTAGACAAGTGTTTTTTGAGGTGCTTAAAAATATTTTAGCTATAGGTGTTGACATTCGTGTTACCCCATTGTTTACACTGTCTGAACAAAGCATATGACGATATGGAAAGGGATCGTATTGATTTAGTAGTAAATATGGAAACAACAGCAGGACTATTCAACGGCAATACACGGAATGAGTTACTGAACAGAAAACTGCTTGCCGCGCAGAGTGAGAATGGCAAGAGTTTTTGGTTCGAACGTGGGCATAGGCATATGACATAGGTATATAATTAAACTAGGTCGCACAATGTAATTGTGCGCGGACAGTATTTGAGGCTGTGTTTTTGGCTGGATTAACCATTACAGAAATTGGAGTATTCAGTTTAGCGGGTATTAAGGCGAGTGAATTTATAGGAGACGAGATGACAAAGAATAGAACTTCTAGAAGGCTAGTCAATAGAATAAAGGGGCATTTTTTAACGCTTGTCATGCTGTTTTGTGCCATAGCGCTCATGGCACAAAACGGATCCTTTTTTGCGCCAAAGTTGGCGCAGGCAAGTGGGATTGGTACTGACTACGGTCCTCACGTGATTACAGACGTGCTCCCCGATGGTGACGTAACTATTTCTGCTGCAGACAAGGTATATGAGGTAAATGGTGGCAGCGGCATAATTTCTGTCAAAGCCGATACGGTATTGGTGCTAAATGGCACAAATAGATCCGGAAATGTTTCCCAATTACAAATTTTAGATAACGCAACTGCCATATTGTATCTTGTCGATGGCTCTGAAAATAGTTTTATTTGTACTGGTGTGTCTACTAGTCAAAATGCTGTTCAAGCTGGTATCTATGTTCAGTTTGGCGCCACTTTGATAATTGAGGGCGAGGGCAAGTTGAGTTCTACAGGCGGACGATATAGTGCCGGCATCGGCGGTATTTGTACCACCAATACCAATGAATATGAACAAGGCACTGGTGTGCATATCAGTATCCCCTGTGGAACTATTCGTATAGAGAGCGGCACAGTTACAGCTGTTGGCGGGAATGGAGGTGCGGGAATCGGCGGCGGTGCTTACGGCAGAGGCGGTAATATAATTATAAATGGCGGTATTGTAAATTCATCATCGTCAGGAGCGGGCGTTTATGCTACTTTAGGCGGCGCAGGAATAGGCGGAGGCGGGCGCGCTCCAAGCGGTCACATTACCATTAATGGCGGAGAAGTAATTGCTTATAGCGCAAATGCTGGAGCCGGGATAGGTGGAGGCGCGCAACATAGAACTTCAGATTTGCTTGAAGACATAATAACGATTACCAACGGTAAAATAACTACTACAACACAGAACAATGGAGGGACTGGTATTGGCGCCGGCGCTGCGTCTCATTGTGGCACTGTCAATATCAGTGGGGGGCTCATTTATGCCTTAGGTTCTGCAGGTGCCGCAGGCATAGGTAATGGTATAGACCGGAGCGGAGGGGTGATAAATATTTCCGGCGGTATTATATATGCGCGAAATCAAAACAATGACGGCGTTTCGGGCGTTGGCGGCGGCGGTGGCACTGCGGCATATGTAGTCATTACCTCAGGAAATATTCTCTCTCTGACACGTGACGAACAAAATGTTCGCATCAATTATACCCCGAAGAACGAATTCGGCGAAGACGTCTTCATGATCGGGCTTAAAGTGTTAGATGAAAGAGAAAGAAGTATAATTCCGTTTGCTGAAGTAGAGATGATAGTTGGTACATCTCCCAATACTTATACCTATACCGCTACGGCCAACGAGCTTGGCATGGCTTATTTGTGGTTGCCGGTAACCGGGTCTGCGAGCTATTACGATTATTGTATAGTTGATTCGGTGAGTGGCACATATAGCGACGGCACCATGACGGTCAACAAGCCATCGAATACCGTGGAATATCCGGTTGCAACAAGTTTCAAAGAATATGAGATGAAAAGCAACAGCCCGGTAGTGGCATTGACTGTAACTCCGGGTACAAAGATTTATAACGATACCGTTTTACTTGATCTGAAGATATTGCATGACAATGTAGGAAGCCACCCCGATAAAGCTATTGCGGGTGTAATGTGGTTTCGCGAAAGTGTATCGCACCAGCTACATATATTTGATACACACGGAAGCTTTGAAGCCGGATATGATGTTACCGATCCCGCAAACAGGGGCGAAGGCGGTGTTGGCGAGAGTCTAAATCTGTATTTTAATCCGGATAAAGATACACATCACTATTCCATGGCTGTGGATAAAAACGGTCGCTATTGGATACAGGTAAAGTACATCAGCGCTAACGTTGGCATTGAGGTTTATTATGTATTTCATGTGGACATAGTCAATATCTATACTGTCATTGGTGTGTATGTCCAAGATTGGGATACCGACGATAATGTGCAACTTAAGGATTACAGTCTAATT
>WRDV01000069.1 GCA_009779655.1 Dehalococcoidia bacterium | reverse complement strand
CCCTGAACTCCCTTTTTAAGTTCCGTTAGCATCTCACGGCAGTTTTTGCCGCTGATGGGATGCGTTAAACCAGGCGCTATTTCATCGAGCGGCATCAACACGAAAGCCCGCTCAGAAATACGCGGATGGGGAATGCTAAGCTCGGGCAAATCGAGAATTTGCTGCCCGTAAAAAAGAATGTCTATATCTAGAGTGCGCGGGCTGTAGCGTTTGGCGGGGATACGCCCGAGCTTGTTCTCGATGCCTTTTAACAGCGTCAGCAGAGGAAGAGGCGCAAGCGTAGTGTGGGCGTGTATCGCCATATTGAGAAAGTGCGGCTGGTCAAAGTTGTCCTCAGGAGCGGTGTCATACACGGATGATGCGGCAATAATCTTTAGTCTTTGGCTGATGAAGTGCAATGCCGTATCCAAGTTCTGTTTACGCTCTCCGATGTTAGATCCAAGCCCCAAATATACCGATATAGGTTCAGTGTGCATGCTTACGATCTCCTTATCACTGCATCGCTCATTTTAGCCATTTGCGCCATGAAATGCACGTCGTGTACACGGATGATGTCAGCGCCATGTGCTATGCCGATAGCGCAGGCGGCCGCTGTTCCAGGTAATCGCTCGCCTGCCGGCAGATTAAGCGCGTTTCCAATCAGGCTTTTACGCGACGCGCCTAATAATATGGGATAACCGAGCTCGCGTAACTCGTCCAAGCGGCGAATAATATCTAGATTCTGCTCATGCGTCTTACCGAATCCGATTCCCGGGTCGATAATAATGTGCTCATCAGGCACCTTGGCCGTGCGGCATATACCTATAGCGCGGAGTAGGTCAGATTTGACTGTTGCCATAATATCTCCCGCGCAAGGAGCGTTGTTTTGGTTGGAAGTAAGAATAATAGGGGCGTTGTATTCTGTTGCCAGCTCAGCTAAGCGCGCGTCGTATTGCAGCCCCCATATGTCATTTATGATATGCGCGCCTGCTTGTAAGCAGGCTTGTACCACGTCATACTTATAACTGTCTATGCTAATGGGCACGTCAAGCTCACGGCTCAAATGCTGTATTATAGGTATCAGTCGCGCTATTTCAACATCGCTTTGTATTTGAGCTGATCCAGGGCGAGTCGACTCGCCGCCCGCGTCAATTACATCGGCTCCTTGCGCCGCAAAACGGATAGCCTGTTCTATGGCCGAGCCGGTCGAAGACGCTCCGTCTCCGGAGAATGAGTCCGGGCTCGCGTTGACAATGCCCATGATAAAAGTGCGCTCGCCCCAGCCGAAAAGCCGCCCTCGACAGGTAATATGTTTATGCCGAATGTTTAAATTCATTTCCAGTTTGATTTTATCTTTTAACACAGATTAGGGCAAGCTGAGTTATCTGCCTTGTAACAATTGTATATGCTATGGTATTATGGCGGCAGGCGAATATGACCACAGAGAAAGATAAAGCACTTGAGCTAGCAATAGACCACATTGAGAAGCAGTTTGGTCACGGCGCAATAATGCGTTTTGGCGACAACGATGTGCTTGCTCAAGTAGCAGTTATCCCTAGCGGTTCGGTGGCATTAGATATAGCGCTAGGCGCAGGCGGAATTCCGCGCGGACGCATAACCGAAATCTTTGGGCCTGAAAGCTCTGGAAAAACCACTTTGGCTCAGCATATTATTGCCGAGGCGCAGAAGCAGGGCGGCAGAGCGGCGTATATTGACGTGGAGCATGCTATTGAGCCGAATTATGCTAGAGCGTGCGGCGTCAGACTGAATGATCTGCTGTTCTCACAACCTGATACCGGAGAGGAAGCTCTTGAGATCTGCGAGACACTGGTGCGCTCTAATGCTATAGATGTTATTGTCGTTGATAGCGTTGCGGCGTTAGTGCCTCGTGCTGAAATCGAAGGCGATATGGGCGACGCCCATGTGGGATTGCAGGCCCGCCTAATGTCGCAGGCTTTGCGTAAGCTGACTGCTACCATCGGCCGTACCGGGACAGCTGTGATATTTATCAACCAGCTCAGAGAAAAGGTAGGTATTACGTACGGTAATCCGGAGGTGACCCCCGGTGGACGCGCGCTTAAGTTCTATAGTTCGGTGCGTATTGACCTGCGCAAGACGGATACCATTAAGCAGGGTGACAAAGCCATCGGTACGCAGGTTAGAGCAAAGATCGTCAAGAACAAAGTCGCGCCTCCTTTCCGCATAGCGGAGTTCGACATAATGTTCTCCGGCGGTATAAGCCGCGAGGGCGATTTGGTGGAGTTAGGGGTCAAGTTCGATGTCATAAAGAAAGCCGGCTCATTTTTCTCTTACGGTGACGTTCGCCTGGGACAAGGTAGAGAGAGCGCCAAGAATTACCTGAAGCAAAATCCTGAGATTTGTCGGGAAATTGACCAAAAGGTAAGGGCTGCGGCTGTCGCCTCCAGCAACGTCGGTTTTACCGAGAGCGAATGACCGGTTGCGCCTCCGCTGACAATCGGAGGTTTGTGATCTGTGATTTAGGCTGTGGTGATTAAGCTGAGGCTAGGGCGCCTCAGCTTAAGTTGTTTTAAGAGGGTTGCGTGGCACTTATAACGCGTTTGGTGGCGAGTAAAGACTTTAAACCTAAGGTAAAAGTGTACTTGGATGGCACATACGCTTTTAGCTTGGAATCTGATGTGGCGCTTGAGGCCGGATTAAAACCCATGCGCGAGTTAAGCACGGAGCAGCTAGAACAACTGGAAAGAGCAAATAAGCTGCGCCAAGCGATATCGGCCGCCGAGCGCCTAATCTCTTTCCGCCCGCGCAGCGAAGCGGAGTTACGCCAAAACCTGACGCGAAAAGGATTTGCGAACGATGTTATAATGCAGGCGCTAGATCATCTGCGCCAGAGCGGTTTGGTGGATGATGTCGCATTTGCGCGTTACTGGGCTGAAAACCGCGCGGCTTTTCGTCCGCGGGGGCAGCGTTTGGTGCAAGCTGAATTGCGCAAGAAAGGCGTTGCGGCGGAAGTGGCGCGGGAGGCGACATCCGAGCTGGATGATGCAGAGAGCGCTTATCATGCCGGCTTAAAGAAGGCGCGCTTGCTGCGCAAGAGTGATTATTATGAGTTTAGCCGCAAACTAGGAGAGTATTTGAGGCAACGCGGTTATGATTATGATGCCATCAGGCCAAGCGTAAATCGTCTGTGGCGCGAGATTACACAAGAGCAATAAGAATGAATAGTAAATTCATCAACCGGACAAGGTAATTTGCAGGACGGAATTGATGAGAATGGGAGATAATCAAAATGACGGCAATAGGTATTTTAGCAGGTTTTATAATCGGTTTGACGTGCGGAGCTATAGCGGTTTTGATGTCACGCGGCTTTTACGCCAATCGGCAGATTCGCGCGGGGCAGAAGCGTGCCGCTCGCATTGTGACAGAGGCGCGAAATGAGTCCAAAAACATTATGACTGAAGCGCGCGCTGAAATTGAAAAGAGCCGTATCGCCTCTGAAAATGAGGCTCGCGAGCGTCGCGTAGAACTGCAGCGCGCAGAGAATCGAATGACGCAGAAAGAGGCGAACCTAGAGCACAAATTAGACGAGGTTGAAGTTCGCCATCGCCAGATGGATCAGAAAGAGAAAGATCTGGAAAGTATGCGCGAAGGACTGAAAGAAATCAAGGAAAAACAGCTGAAGGAATTGGAGGCGGTGTCGCGCCTCTCGTGTGATGACGCTAAGCAAATCTTGCTGAATAATATGGCGGAAGAAATGCGCGCTGAGTCAGCCAGAAGGCTGCGTGAGTGGGAATTGCAATTAAAGGATGAAGCCGATGAGAGAGCCAAAGATATTCTATCTTCTGTAATTCAGCGCACTGCATCTGAGATTGTGGCGGAAACCACAGTTTCTACTGTGCCGCTACCAAGCGATGAGATGAAGGGCCGTTTGATTGGCCGCGAGGGGCGTAATATACGCGCCTTGGAGCAAGCCACGGGCGTAGATCTTATTATTGACGATACTCCTGAAGCGGTAACTCTTTCCAGTTTTGATCCGGTGCGCCGGGAAATTGCGCGTCTGGCGCTTACAAAGCTTATTCTGGATGGCCGCATTCACCCCAGCCGTATTGAAGAATTGGTTAATAAAGCGCGCGAAGAGGTGGAAGCAACAATGATGGCTGCCGGAGAACAGGCTGTTTTCCAAGTTGGCGTGCATGGGCTGCATCCTGAACTTATCAAATTGTTGGGTCGGCTTAAGTACCGCACCAGTTATGGTCAAAATGTCTTAGCTCACTCAGTAGAGGTAGCTAGTATCTGCGGCATGGTTGCGTCTGAACTAGGCGCTAATGTTGTTATCGCAAAAAAAGCCGGGCTGTTGCATGATTTGGGCAAAGCAGTGGATCGTGAGATTGAAGGTACTCATGCCAGCATTGGCGCTGATCTGGTGAAGCAATGGGATAAGAGCAAAGATGTTATGCGCGGCGTTGCGGAGCACCATCTTGACGTTGTGGATATTAGTGTCTGGGGCTTTATTGTCTCTGCGGCCGATGCTATTTCCAGCGCTCGTCCGGGTGCCCGCCGTGAAAGTATGGAGAATTATCTCAAGAGACTAAAGAGCCTTGAGGAAATCGCCGATGGATTTACCGGCGTTGAGAAAGCTTATGCCATTCAAGCAGGACGCGAGGTGCGCATATTGGTCAAGCCTGAGGAAGTTGATGATTTGGCATCAATGAGACTAGCGCGCGATATAGTTAAGAAAATTGAGGAGAGTTTAACTTATCCCGGGCAGATTAAAGTTACTGTTATTCGTGAAACTCGTGCCACCGATTTTGCTAAATAGTATGGCGTATGAGAATACTTTCAACAGGCGATATTATTGGAAAACCTGGGCGTGATGCGGTAAAAAAACTGTTGCCGTCGGTAAAGAGCGAGCTTGAGATTGCTTTGGTGGTGGCTAATGGCGAGAATCTAGCCGGCGGTATCGGGATTACGCAATCTACCGCCGAGGAATTGCTGCATTGCGGCGTTGATGTAATTACCTCGGGTAATCATATATGGGCGCAGAAAGATATCTATCCATGCCTTGACGGAAGTATGCCTATTATACGTCCGCTGAATTATCCGCCCGGAGTGCCGGGTAAAGGGTATGTTATTTTGGATGATGTGGCTGTGGTCAATTTGATAGGGCGCACTTTTTTTGCTGCTAGTTATGATTGTCCTTTTCGTGGTATGGATTCATTGCTATTAGAGCTTCCGCCTAATATAAAAGTCATCATTATTGATTTTCATGCTGAGGCCACCTCGGAAAAAATGGCGCTGGGACGTTATCTTGACGGGCGCGTAAGCGCCGTGTTGGGTACGCATACTCATGTTGGCACTATTGATGCCCAGATTTTACCGGGAGGCACGGCTTTTGTATCGGACATTGGTATGACAGGTCCGCTTAACTCTGTCATAGGGGATGATAACCAAGTTGTCTTACAGCGTTTCCTGACGCAGATACCGCATCGAATGATGGTGGCAAATGAGCACAGGGTTGTGTTTAACGCCATTATTACGGATATCGATCAACAAAGCGGTCATGCCGTAT
>WRDV01000068.1 GCA_009779655.1 Dehalococcoidia bacterium | reverse complement strand
GCATCATAAATTCTAGTGCCTTTAGCGAGCTCTGCGGCGATTGCCGCCGAGAACGTGCACCCGGCGCCATGAGTATTAAATGTGTCAATTTTTGCGCCCTCCAAAACCTCAAATTTATTCCCGTCATATACAACATCAACAGCATTCTTATGCTCAATACCCTTACCGCCTTTAATAACAACGCATTCTGCACCTAATTGCTTGATTATCTGCGCGGCTTCTTTCATGTGTTCTACCGTCGTAATAGACTTAATACCGCTTAGCTGCACAGCCTCAAAAGTATTAGGCGTTAATACTGTTGCCAGCGGGACCAAAGTCCTTTTGTAACAATCCGTGTTTTCCGGATTAAGCGGTTCTCCTGCTCCTTTGCAAACCATAACCGGATCAACCACGACATTCTTTAAACCGTGCTTTCTAATCGTGTATGCCGCAAGTTCAATAATGTCAGACGTCGGTAGCATTCCGGTCTTTAACGCGTCCACACCAACACCTGAGATAATAGTCTCAAGCTGCGCTTTGATTGTTTCCAGATCAATCGGAAATACTTTATGGCTCCAATTGTTGTGAGGATCCATCGCTACCATAACCGTTAATGCGGTCATTCCGTAAACGTCTAGTTCTTGAAATGTCTTCAAGTCAGCTTGTATCCCTGCTCCGCCGCTTGAATCCGATCCGGCTATGGTTAATGCTTTTTTCATGTCATATTCTCCTTGCGACTTATGGGGTAAAACAACAGTTCTATCGCTTAATCCGCATTGCGTCACACGCAGGATGCAACTCTATACGACACTGTATAATATCTCCGCATATGACGGTATGGACCAATGCTTTTTTGCCACTATCACCTCAAGCTCATCCGCAACCAGCCGTAGTTCAGACATCGCGCCAAAAATCTTTTCGCGATAAAAGACTGCCTGTGGAAGAACGTCCCATTCTTCCTTGGATTTATGAATAACATCTTCAAGCGCTGTCAGCTTATTAAGAAGGCAGGCGGACAACTTAGCAATATTAGTGAGTAAATGCTCCTCAAGGGAAGTATCGCATTCGCCGCATTTTCTCTTCAATCGTAGAAGCTGCGCCAGTTCATTCTGATAGCCGATACACGCCGGAAAAATATCTTTTTTGACCATATCCACCATGATAAGCGCTTCAATATGTAAAGTCTTACAGTAACCTCCCATGAGAATCTCATAACGCGAATGCAATTCGACTTCAGTAAAAACACGGTGTCTTGCGAATAAATCAACGCTCTTTTGCGAAACAAACTCAGGTAAAGCATCCACGGTTGTTGTTAAGTTTGACAGCCCGCGCCGCGCCGCTTCCGCAACCCATTCGTCGGAGTAGTTATTGCCATTAAATATAATTCTTTTATGTTTATGGATAGTATTTTTAATAAGCGAAACTAAATCTGCCTTAAAGTCAGTCGATTTTTCTAAATAGTCCGCAAACTGTCTTAGAACCTCTGCGACAATCGTGTTCAATACAATATTAGGTCCGGCGATTGAAAATGCCGAGCCAAGCATGCGAAATTCAAACTTATCACCAGTAAACGCAAACGGAGACGTGCGGTTTCTGTCAGTAGTGTCCTTTGGAAAATGCGGCAGGACTGTAACGCCAATCTCCATCTGATTTCTCTTCTTGTTATGGTATTCCGAGTCTGACTCAAGCGCTTCGAGGATGCTTGTCAGCTCATCGCCAAGAAACATTGATACAATAGCAGGCGGCGCTTCGTTTGCGCCTAGCCTGTGGTCATTCCCGGCGCTAGCAACGGACACTCTTAGTAAGTCTTGATAATCATCTACAGCTTTAATCACCGCGACTAAAAACAACAAAAACTGCGCGTTATCATGCGGCGTATCGCCCGGCTCAAGCAGGTTAACTCCGGTGTCTGTGGCAATGGACCAGTTGTTATGTTTTCCGCTGCCATTGACGCCTGCAAACGGCTTTTCATGAAGCAGACAAGCCATACCATGCCGGCTCGCGATAATTTTCATCATTTCCATAGTAAGCTGGTTGTGATCCGTGGCAATATTAGCTGTTGTATACACCGGCGCCAGCTCGTGCTGCCCCGGCGCTACTTCGTTATGTCTTGTCTTAGCATAGACTCCGAGTTTCCAAAGCTCCTCATCCAAATCTTTCATATATGCTAATACTCTCGGTTTTATACTGCCGAAATAATGATCATCAAGTTCCTGCCCTTTAGGCGGGCGCGCTCCAAAAAGAGTTCTGCCGCAGTGCATCAGGTCAGGACGCTTAAGAAGCATTCCTTTGTCAATTAAAAAGTATTCCTGTTCTGCCCCAACTTCAGCGATAACCCTCTTAGCATTACTATTCCCAAAAAGCCGCAAAATACGTAACGCCTGCTTGTCAATTGTTTCCATAGATCTTAGAAGCGGCGTTTTCTTATCAAGCGCTTCGCCGCTATAAGAACAAAAAGCTGTGGGTATGCACAGAGTATCATCTTTAATAAAAGCATATGATGTAATATCCCAAACCGTGTATCCTCGTGCTTCAAAAGTCGCTCGAAGACCGCCTGATGGAAAGCTTGAGGCATCCGGCTCTCCTTTAATAAGCGCTTTGCCAGAGAACGCCATTATGGGTTGATTATCGTTATCCGGCTCAATAAAACTATCATGCTTCTCAGCGGTAATGCCGGTCATAGGCTGAAACCAATGCGTGAAGTGTGTGGCTCCTTTCTCAATTGCCCAATCCTTCATGGCGTTAGCTACTACATTGGCGACATCAAGCTCCAAATGCGTACCTTGTAACATCGTTTTTTTCAACGCTTCGTATATATCGCAGGGAAGCAGCTTCTTCATTACAGCATCACTAAAGACCATGCTTCCGAATAATTCAGGAATGCTTTTCATATCTAACACCTCACAATAAAATCTAGCAGGCTCCACGCTAAATTCAACGCCAATTTTACCATTTATCGCATTAATTCTCGAATCCAACAATGAATATTTATGATTTGAAAAGGTATTATCCATCAGCTAAAATTGTGTGTCATTTATTTACAATCGAACTATTATGAATACAAATAATTTTGATGAACTATGCATTAACACCATCCGTTTCTTAGCGGTTGACGCCATTGAGAAAGCCAACTCAGGGCACCCTGGTGCTCCTATGGGTATGGCTCCTATGGCTTATACACTGTGGCAGCGTTTTCTGAAACATAACCCAACAAATCCCAAATGGGCTGATCGCGACCGTTTTATCCTATCCGCCGGTCATGCATCAATGCTACTGTATGCGTTGCTTTATCTTAACGGATACGACTTAACACTTGACGATATCAAAAATTTCCGGCAGTGGGGCAGCCGCACTCCAGGGCACCCGGAGCACGGTGTCACTCCAGGCGTAGAAGCTACCACAGGCCCGCTTGGCCAAGGTTTCGTTAACGGTATAGGAATGGCAATAGCAGAGCGGCACTTGGCGGCACGTTTCAACCGCCCCGGCTTTTCTATTGTCAACCATTACACTTACGTCATATGCTCTGACGGCGATTTGATGGAAGGGATTACATCAGAAGCGGCGTCAATTGCCGGAACCCTCAAACTGGGCAAGCTAATTTATCTTTATGACAACAATAACATCACTATCGAAGGAGCCACCTCTCTGACTTTTCAAGAGGACGTAGCTCAGCGTTTCATGGCTTACGGCTGGCAGGTTATTGGGCCTATTTCAGGCATGGATGTAAGCGCAGTAGATCAAGCAGTAAGCGAAGCGCAAACCGATAGCGAACGCCCCAGCATTATTATCTGCAATACAACCATCGGTTATGGTGCGCCCAATAAGTCCGGCACCCCAAGCGCGCATGGCGAACCATTAGGTAAAGAGGAAACACTACTGGCCAAACAACAATTAAACTGGACTTACAGCGAGCCATTCACGGTGCCGGATACTGTACTACAGTTTTTCCGCACATCTATTGAAAACGGTAAAAAGAGTGAGGCCGCATGGCAGGACTTATTTGAGTCTTATGCAAAGGAGTACCCCATTGAAGCGCGTCAGTTTAGAGAAGAGATGGATGGGCACTTGCCTACAGGTTGGGATACCGACCTTAATACTCTCTTTGACCCGACTTCCAAACCGCTCGCCACACGTGAAGCATCCGGCATAGTGCTCAACGCTATTGCCTCAAAAGTTCCGGCATTAATGGGAGGCTCAGCCGATCTTGCGCCGTCAACTAAGACACTAATTAAAGGCAGTGATGATTTTGCGCCTCCCGCCTATACCGGACGCAATCTGCGTTTTGGTATACGCGAGCATGCTATGGGCGCCATCGCACACGGTTTAGCGCTGCACGGCGGGGTCATTCCATATACAGCCACTTTCCTTATGTTCTATGACTATATGCGAGCATCAGTGCGTTTATCATCCCTCACCGGCAATCGAGTTATTTACATCTTCACTCACGATTCTATCGGCTTAGGTGAAGATGGTCCTACGCACCAACCGATTGAGCATCTAGTTGGGTTGCGCTCTGTGCCCGGATTAGTCACTATCCGCCCGGCAGACGCATCCGAAACAGTGGAAGCATGGAAGCTCGCGCTTACAAAATATGACGGGCCGACCGCGCTAGCGCTGACACGACAAGCAGTACCAACCCTGAACCGCGACGACTTAGCTTCCGCAGAAGGGGTACAACGCGGCGGCTACACTCTTTGGCAAACATCCGAAACTCCACAATTAATTCTTATTGCAACCGGCTCAGAAGTGCATATAGCATTAGAAGCCGCTAGAATTCTGAAAGAACAATCTGTCTCGGCAAGAGTAGTATCTATGCCATCATGGGAGCTTTTCGAGACGCAAAGCGTCGATTATAAAAACTCTGTCTTGCCGCCGCATATTAAAGCGCGTATCTCTATTGAAGCAGGTCTGACATTTGGATGGAGCCGCTACACCGGAGACGTCGGAATGAATATCGGCATTGACCATTTTGGAGCATCTGCTCCGGCTAACACGCTTTTCGAGCAATTCGGTATCAGCACAGCTAAAGTTGTAGACGCTGCAGCTAAGTTGATGCGCGCGAATATGTAGACAGCCCAATGGCCGCTTCGTAATAATTCAAGGTGTGCCCGCAAAGCACGCTTGGAGTTATACGAATTGAAATGCTGTAATGCTTCTGTATTCTCGCGTGGAATCTTCCAGTCAGCAATAAGACAATACTCACTACGCTACGATTTTGCCGAGAAAACAGGCCTGTGTTAAGACTACCAGCCACTCTGGGCCAGTTGCGTCAACTCACGATAAGCAGTGGCATAGTTTGATTGGGCAAATATCGCGCTACCGGCACATATTTCATTAGCTCCGGAACGCGCCACATCTATCATATTTACTGTTTTCACTCCGCCATCAATACCAATACTCATATCCGGATGAAGCATGCGAAATGATTTAATTTTGTCTAACACTTTTGGGATAAACGGAGCTCCATAAAAGCCCGGGTGAACCGCCATAAATAACACGCTGTCCAACTTGGAAAGCAAGCTTTTACTCAACACGCTCACCGGTGTTTCAGGGTTGAGTACTATACCAGCCGCCGAGCCCAAGCTAATTATGTGGTCAATC
>WRDV01000067.1 GCA_009779655.1 Dehalococcoidia bacterium | reverse complement strand
TCTTGCTGCTTATTGCGCCGGCGTGAGTTAAGCCATACGAAAAATGCCCCGCAAAGCAAACCTACTGCAAAAACAGCGGCAATAGTAACGATATTGTTTGACATAAATTACTCAACGTTCCGAATAATAAAGTTACCAGCTTTAAGCTCACATGTCAAAGGGCTATATGGGTCCAATACAATTGGATTTTTCGGGATTTAAGTTTAATATATTGAAACAAACCTTGAAAGGATGTTTACATGACAGGTATGGGGAAAGTATTGACACTGCTTCTTTCAGCATTTTTCTTTCTCCTCTTTATGCTCATGCTTTTTCTATTTTTTATCATTCCAAATATTGATGAGCGACCTACTGAATCAAACACTGTTAAGCTTACTGCAACTATAACACACATAGAAATAGGTACTGAAAAAAACGGCTATGTTATTTACACAAGCGAATATGATAGAAAAATACGCGTACATAAAGATGATATGGCTGCAGGTGAAATCAATGGTTATATAGGGAAAGTAGCAACTTTCAGGATTGAACAAAAATGGTCAGAACAATGGAATAACGCAAGTTTTATGCCCCCAATCGTTGCCCTATGCATTCAAGGCAAAGATATCCTAACATTAGAGAGTTTTAACAAGAGACTGGATGATTCTTATCGTAAAGGTCGCATCACATGCGCAGTTTTTGGAGGTATCTTTCTACTACTGTCAGTATACTCATTTTTGAGGTACAGAGGCAGATTTAACGCGCCATGGCTAAGGACACTTTTTCGCAAGAAGCATTGCGCTAACAGTAAAGCCATGTAGAATAGTAGCTATTATGAAAGTGCCACACATCCTAATTTTCGCTACAGTAGTATACTACGCACCTTTATCATACTCCAATCTTCATGAAGTCGCTGAACAAGTTTTGCAATGACAAAATATTTACTTTTTTGACGCTCCTGAAAAACAACGATATTGCAACCTTGAATGGAGTAATGCTCTTGTCAAACGGCAGCAGACGGGATAAACCGGAATTTAACATTGGCGATTACTGATTATACTCAACAAATAGTGAGCTGTTTTAGCAGATTTTCAAAATGGATTCCTGCATGGGTTTTTGCCCGATAGCAATGTTCTTTGGGAATGAATTTGTTAGCTTTCAGCTTATCTGCGCTCCATTGCGACCTTTACCTTAGTCGCAGGTTTGAATTCTCATATCACGACGTTGTAAACTGTTCATATAGAAAAGCGCCGCTAAATCTTTCTGGCGGCCGCTTATGTTAGTGTAGGATGGCTTCCTAGTTATTCATATTTCGTGCGTTGCACATCGCCGAGCAGCGTGGCCTATTATTGGGGGCAGCGCAAAGGATATAGCTGTGAAAACTTTTCTTTGTTTTCAAAACCCAAGAGTCCAAAACTAAGTGATTATGCGACATGAGTACGCGCAAACACGATACCAAACCTAACTTTTATGAGGAGTTTCGCTTCCAAGCTGACGGATATAGACTTATCGCAGGAGTGGATGAGGCCGGACGCGGATGTCTGGCGGGGCCTGTTGTGGCCGCAGCTGTCATACTACCAAATAACCCAGACTACCTCTGGTTACAAGACGTACGCGACTCAAAGATACTCACCGCGAAACAACGCGAGCGACTATTCTTAAACATTGTGCAAATTGCATTAGCTATAGGCATTGGTACTGTATCGCATGAAGATGTTGACTCCATCGGTATTGTACCAGCATCACAGCTTGCCATGACGCAAGCAGTTGTGCAATTAAGCCCGGCCGCAGACAGCCTTTTAATAGATTATTTGAAGCTAGATGCAATAACGCTGCCACAGAAGAGCATTACGCATGGGGATGCATTATGCTATTCCATTGCCTGTGCATCCATCGTTGCTAAGATTACTCGCGATCGAATGATGCAGGAACTAGATGTGCAATATCCGGGGTATGGATTATGCAGAAACAAGGGTTACGGTACGCGTGAGCACTGGCACAGTATTGAAGAGAAAGGACTGTTGCCTATTCATCGCCGTAGCTTTTGTCATTTGCAGTACAGGCTTAAGCCCACCATGGCTAACGTAGAATAGCCGGTTCTATAGACATGTTAAATGAGTGTTAATTATATGCTGAGTGAGTTTTATGTCTGACTCTCAAGTTAATCGCATTATAGACGCCAATTTGAATCGGGCAGGCGAAGGTTTGCGTGTACTGGAAGAGACCGCGCGTTTTGTTTTGAACGACGCTGTCACGTCGGCTAGAGTTAAAGAGTTACGGCATCAAGTATCATTACACGACTTACAAACAAAGCTTAAGTGCCTATCAGCACGAGACGCTGCTTGCGATGTTGGGGAAGACATCAAAACATCCTTCCAGACAATGCCGCGAGAGCTTACGGAAATTGCTGTAGCCAACGCTCGGCGTGCGGAGGAAGCGCTGCGCGTGTTGGAAGAATTAGCATCACAAACCAGTCTTAATGCACAAGTTTACGCATCTGCGCGCTATGAGTTATATACGCTTGAGAAAGAGATCATCGGACGGCTGTCGCGCCGTGACAAGACGCAGCGGATTCGCGGGCTTTTGGCAATAATCGACACGGTGCAACTGAAGAGGCAAAGCATATTAGAGAGCACGGCTCAAATGCTAGACTGTGGCGCAAAGATAATTCAACTGCGCGGCGGGGCAACTTGCAAAGGTGAATTGCTTCATTTGGCGCATGAAATGCAAAAGTTATGTGCCGCACATAACGCTTTATTTATTGTAAATACTCATCTTGATATCGCGCTTGCTTCAAATGCTGACGGTTTACATATAGAGCATAACGATATGCCGCTAATAGAAGCGCGTCGTATTATGCCGCTTGATAAGATTATCGGGTGCTCCGTCGGTACCCATGCCGAGGCATATAGTGCTGAGCGGGATGGGGCGGACTACATTCTCTGCCAAAATATGAGCGCCGAACTCATGCAAGACACAGTTAGCCCTAACCTGATCAAGCACATTAAGCAGGCGGTTAAGCTGCCGCTTATGGCATTGAGCCAGATAGGCCTGCAAGCCATTAATATATCACTGGAGGCAGGTGCTGAAGTGGTCGCGCTTAACAGTGCAGAGGTACAGTTGAACTTGTCCGACGCACGGGAATTGGTGCAGATGATTAACTCATATAGTTGTCAAGCCTGAGTAAAAAACATGTATAACATTTTTGATTATCTGGAGTGGCGCGGCGATTTAAACTTTGCGCAGGACGGCTTGAATGATATAGATAACCTTATCTTTTCAATATTGTCATACATAGAGCTGGATGATGTTAAACCTGAGGGGGCTGGCACAAGCGAGATGACAATAAGTGATCTCTCCATGCACTACCGCGATCAAGCTGATAAGCTCGCCGCTTTGGATTACAATCCATTCTTAAGACAAATACCGGCACTGCTTCATGCGGCAGCGCAATCAGAGCGCTTTCGTGACATAAAGCTGTCTTATTACCTTAACGTAATTGATGAGATCTCCACCGAACAGTTCGCTGCGGTTATATTCAGCATCAATCCTGAGCTGCATTTCATATCTTTCCGCGGCACAGACGACACTTTGGTAGGCTGGAAAGAGAACTTTCGCATGAGCTTCCTTGATGAAATCCCGGCGCAAAAGCACGCCGTAGGTTATATGATTAACGCCTCGGCGAGCCTGCGCGGCAAGTTCTATCTCGGCGGGCATTCCAAAGGCGGTAATTTGGCGGTATACGCGGCAGCAAACGCGGGAGGGCATTTACTTAAGAGGATACTTGCCGTGTACAATAATGACGGCCCCGGGTTTCAGGAAAAGGTAATTAACAGCCCGGGTTATCAGAACCTCCTTGGCAAGCTGCATACGCTAATACCAAAGTCATCCGTCATCGGCATGCTCTTAGAGCACGCAGGAGGTTATCAAGTAATCAGCAGCAATGAGACCAGCATCATGCAGCATAATCCATTCTCATGGGAAGTACTGGGGGCGTGTTTCGCTCAAGAACAAGGACTAACAAGCAGCAGCATGGCGCTCAATAGAACAGTGCGTTTATGGTTAGATCAGCTTTCTCTTGAGGAACGCTCTGAGTTTGTGGAATCACTGTTTAATGGCATACAGGCAACGGGTGCGCGTACCATCAGTGAGCTGACACAGGAGAAGCTGGCATTGGCAATAACCATGATTAAGACATATAAACATCTGGATGCACAAACGCGGGCACACCTAAAAAAAGCCGTTGAACTGCTGTTTCATGAAAGTCGTAAGACTATTAGCAATGTTCTGCGTACGGATTGGGACGCCTTATTCGCACGGCGCAAGAAGTCACGTACTGAGACCAAAGTCCTCGAACAGGGTACATAACAACTTATGGATGGATTTACATGCAAGGTCTAGGTTTGAGCCTACCGGTTCTTCTATCTCAGATAGTATCCATGATTGTCCTTGTAGGGTGCATGATATGCGGGCTCGCGCTGGTTTTCTTTATTGTGCGAGCAATGGTTAAGTATTTTATGCGCAAAGAGAGTGAACGCATTTGATCCTGAAAGACTGTGGCAATGAAGCTCTCGCGCGCAAGATAGCGACCTAAGAAGCAGCGCCATAACAGGCTGAGTATGCTGCGCAGCAGTATACATATAGTACTTTAAGATAAATATTTATAATTTCTGCTATATGTCATATACGAATAACATCATATATCCTGTAGATATTAAAGTTAATCTACTATATTAAAAATTGTGCGGCAGTGCTGGGGCTTAACACTGATTGAGGCTGCACGAATATGCTATACTGATGCGGCAGGCAGCAAAGTTACACAAATACTAGATTATTATCTGCATGCACGATTTGATTTACTGTTATGATATTAGAAACGCTACCGCTGGGCGATTACCAAGCTAACTGCTATTTATATGCCTCGTCTGAGACTAAGAAGGGATTTATTATTGATCCCGGAGGCGAAGCAGAGGAGATACTCAACCGCATTAAAGAAATTGGGCTGAGTATTGAGGCTATAGTGTTGACGCATGGACATCCTGACCACACGGATGCCCTACTACAAGTAAAAGACGGAATTGACGTGCCGGTATGGGCGCATGAGCACGCCGTTGCGGCACTTAATGACAGGCGTTTGCACGCCATGCTTGGTTTCTGCATTCGCGGTATTATGCCTGATAGATTGCTGCATGACGGCGACGTGCTGGGCGGACATGAGGATAAGCTGACTGTTCTGCACACACCGGGACATACCCCGGGGTGCATCTGTTTGTTGGGAGACAGCGTAGTCTTTACAGGCGACACCCTGTTTTATGGTAGTATCGGACGCACAGATATGCCGGGCGGTAATCCATATATCATTATGGACAGCGTTCATACCAAATTGATGACATTACCGAGTGAAACAATTGTATATCCGGGACATGGGCCGTCTTCTACTATTGGGAACGAGCGCGTCATAAACCCATTCTTACGTTAACGACAGTAACGAGGTGCATTATGTTTGGAAGCATGATAATATCACTAATTGCTTTTCTGTGGATTATTTCGCCGATTATCCTTATAGTACATTAACATAATTATTTATAGTAGACATTGGTAAATCGCATTATTGAGCGCAACACCCTCGGAAAGGATATCCGGAAGAGCACGTTTCATATTTGCCCAAATATGCTCAATAGGGTTGTAATCAGGTGAAT